>NZ_JBQHUZ010000011.1:0-54249 GCF_052064775.1 Oribacterium sp. HCP28S3_H8
ACCTTAATCCGCAAATACGGGCGAATTCATCTTCATCGTCAGGCTTGATTCTTCAAAGCCTCTGATTTTCTTACAAACGGTACTACATAACACAGGTACCGCCTTCTCCCTCACTCACCCTCTCAGTTTCTCAATCGCCTGATCAATTGAAAGCCCTTGTTCTTGAATGACGCTCAAGACTTCATCAATTCTCTGCGCGTTCAGTTCTTCCTGAAGTTCCTCGATCTGCTTGGTTATACTATCCAGCTTCTGTGTGTATTTTTCTTTGTCAGCGTTCAGCTTCGCGAGCTTGTCCTGAAGCACCTCTGAGCGTGAACGGCGAGTGCGTTTTTCCATGATGGTATACTTCCTTTATGTGTGGTGGATGATGGATACATTTGTGATAATTATAGCACAGTATAAGCAGAAACTAATAGCAGAAAAGCCCCGGCCTAGGAAATTTTCGCTCCTAAGTCGGGGTTTTTTTTGTGGCTTCGATTATTTGATTTCGTCCTGATACATATCCGGCACAAATCCATAGATGCCGTGCTCTCTGTTATGTGTATATTCTATTACATTTACCCTTGTATTACCGCTGATTTTTAGGCGATCAGTATGATCCGCGAGGATCACCTGACCGTTGATCTTGCCGTTCAACAGATACTCGGTAAAGTTATGCTGGATCGTTTCTTTTTCTGCTTCATACTGTGATTCCGACAGCGATGTGAGAGGAGAATCTATAAAAACACATCCCGGCACATATTTACCGGAGTCTATCAACCACTGTTCATAAGCTATGAGCACACAGGCATTGACGATAGAGCAGAATCCACCACCCAGGATGCCCGTCTTACTTTTTTTGCCAAAGGCTACGTCAAAAGAAGACATATCCCAGAAAGCCGAGGATGCATTTGGGAAATGTACTTGCTCTAGAATGTCACGCAGATATTTTCCAAACGCGCCGATAATATTCTTGTTAAAATCGTTTTCAATTTGATAGATCTCATCTTTTGGCTTCTCCATCGCCTGATTCTTATCAAGGTCTTCATGAAGAAGATCCACCTGACCTGAGACCACATTAAGCTCAGTAACTATCTGATCATATTTGCGTCTCAGTTCAATCTTGGATTTCAAATTCTGAATCTTCGGGATGAGTTCCTGATTCAGTCGTATTTCTATGATGTGGTGCTTACTTTCAAGATCTGAAATCTCTTCTTTTATCTTATCACGTCTTTGCATAAGGTCGGCTTGCGCAGTCTGCAGGTCGGCCATTTTTTCTTTTTTCAGCTTCGATTCCGCAACGATGGCAGGGGCATACTCAGGATGATGCTGCCCTTGCTGCAAAGGCTGACCACAGACAGGGCAGATGTTCTTTCCGGGATAATTCTTTATCTTTGTTTCGCTCTCAAGGATCAGGCTCATCCGTCGGATGTCCGATTCATATTGCGTCTGCAGTGATCTAAACTGCTCTTCGATCGTATTAGCCTCTGAGAGCTTGCTGTTCTTTTCATAGATTTGAGCCATGATACTATGGCTTTCCTTTATGGCTGTATCGATCTGCTTCTGTATTTCTTCTACCTGAGCATCCAGATTCTCATCAAATGAAACAGAGAGAGCCATCTTGTTACGTAATGAAGTTAATTGGTCCATTCTGGGACCGAGAGAAGACAGCCGCCTCTCAATATACAGCTTTTCGCCTTCGTTTCTGGCTTTTGAAATCTTTGGATCCTCTGTCTTCTTAAAGCCGTCACAGTTGTTCCCGTTCAATAGAAATAGGAAGAGAGCTGGGCCAGTGATGGTGGCACTGGGATCATCTGGATTATAGAATATCGAACGCTCGGTTGCGATATGGCCCTGCCTGACATAGAAATTTGTTAGAAGCCCACGAAAAGAGACACTGTTTGGAGGTGCACTGGCTTTCTTTTTTGCACGGATTAAATGAGGCTCACGAATTCCAAGGAGACCAAGAAGAAAGTCGTTCAGCTTAGGCTGACTTTTACTTTTAGTGCTTATGTAATAAGTAGCCCCATTAATCAGTACATGATTATCGTTATCTATGGCACGTACAATCTCGAAGCTTCCTTCCGAGGTCTTAACCGTTACGTGGACAGCATTGTAACCATCCAAGGCTTTGATTTTCTCTGCATAATCCGTCTGCTTCGCATTGTGATGCACATATCCAAAGCAATAATCGATACATTCGAGTATGAGAGACTTTCCGGAATTTGAAGGTCCAAGTATCACATTAACGCCATCTGTAAACTCTACGACAGCATCCTTTTTTCCTTCTCCCGTTATTTTCACTTGAGATATATAAAAACCCTTACGCATCATAACTTAATATCTTTCACTGAATCCTGAATTCTACGTGTTATCATTCTGTGCAAATTTCTGGTCGGCTTATCCTTGAAACGATAATCAACTCTGTCAGCAACTTCTGCATATAGGCTCACATAGGAAGAGTCCAGACTATTGATAAAATCATTTCCATTATCTGTGATGGCATAGAAGCATCCCTGACTGGTTGGCTTAATGTGAATCAGTCCACGCTGAGCCAATTCCAATAGTGCCTTATTAGCAGTTAATGCTCTGGATGTAAATTCACCGAATCGGTACCCACCGTTTCCGTGCAGGTTACTGGACCCTATTCCAAAGTCAGCTGCATACGTTGTTATGAAATCAAGACAGTTTATTCGGTCTTCCGATAGTGGTTCATCCACAGTATACATTAATAAAAGGTACCGTATGGCTTGTTCAAATACGGACCCGATTCCAACACTTATTGCTTCCATACCATCTTTTTGTCATTTACAAGAAAATGACACACTCCTTGTTTCACTTTGTTACTGATCCAGTACTTGGAACTGCTCAGGATGTAAGCATCTACGGGAACAGCAGCTGCCTTATCCATTACTTCCAGCATCCGGTCGTAGCCGTTTATATCTTTGTTGCGTGCTACTTTCCGATAGGTGTTTTTCACTCCGTTCCATGTCTCAGACTTCAATACATCAAACTGGCCGCCCAACTGTGCCGAACATAATTCATCAATGCTGCATCGGATGGATTCTGCTGCAAAGAAATCAATCCGTCGTTCACTCAGATCTTCAGCATATTCTCCACTACAATTGTCTGCATTAATCTCATACCCGGCATCATCACCATAGGCGTCATAGAGAGCATTGATATAGGTGCGCTCACGCTCTTCGTCAATATCATCTGGTACTGGTATTGGAGTGGGCTTTGGAATAGCAGCGATATAGGCATCAAGTTCTTTTACCGCGTCAGAGGGCTCGTGGACATCTTTTGGAACAGCGCTTTCTGAAGGAAGCAATGTCTTCATCGTGGCAATAAAGCCCTCTATCACCTTGTCCACGATAACATCTTCATCCGGAAAATTCTTCTCCGTATCAAAACTCAGCTCTTTAGCCAGTTGATCCTGCGCATCTCCGGAGTCAGGTAGTCTGCTTATAAAGAATTTATCCAATGTATTCACAGATAGGTTCCTCTTGAAGTATCGCAGGTGCTCCTTATTAAAAGTCTTCCCATCAGAGCTGAGAATATTGTCGTAGAACTTTGCCTTGTGGTCAGTAAAGAAGCTGCAGTCACTTTTATCTTCGTTCACCATGGAAGAGAAAAGTGCAACCATAAAATCAGCTTTACTCTCATGTCCATTAGCAAAGTTGTCATACAAAAAGTTAAATTCACCTTTAAACCCCATCTGATCGTCCTCCCTCATAGTACGTTAGGAAACCCTAGGAATTCAAAGGAACGCTAAGGAATCAGCAACTAAGTCGGTTTGTTATGCTTATCTCAGAAAGCGAGGATTAATAAATTCACATGTGTATATTTTAACAATTTTCCGTCATGAATTCAATTTGATTTGGTAAATATGCTTAAGAAAGCGCGAAAAAATCAGCTGATTCATGCGAATAATTTCTATCACAGTCATATATAAGTAAACCTTTCTGAAAGGAGAAGGAAATGATGAGGAAGAAAAGAATAATGATCCGGCCACCGTAGAAAAAGGCCGTATTGCAGATGCAATTTCCTATTTCCCGGGAGGAACGTTCAGGAAAGAACGGCCTCCTACATTACCAATAAATCTATCTCAAAGTCTGAGTGCGCATAAGACGGCGGGAAGCACATAGAAGCAACAAGAATCCGATACCGGAATCTTGCCTATAAGTGCTTTTCACCGTTCTTGTCGTACACATTTTCAGGTGCCAGGAGTCGGTGAACTATCAGCCGGCTCCTTTTTTTGTGCTTTCCCGCCGCAGCAACAGCTCAGCGGAAAGGAACAAAAGATGCCAAGAGGCAAGAGTAAGGATTATTCCGACCAGTTCGGAGGACTGGATATCGCAAAGGACCGCTACGACGAGAACCGGGAAGGTTTCGTCGATGAGCAGGGCAACTACCACTACGTGACGGGCATTGGTATGGGTGCGGCAGTGCCGCCTGTTGTTCCGCTCCATGGCAAGAACGGAGAGGACAATTCTGAGTGGATCAAGATACTGGCAGAAGAAGATCACAAGGTGAATATCCAGAAGCGCAATGACAAAGATCATGCGGATGGCCTTTATATCTGTTACAAGAGGCGGCAAGACACAGATGACAGAGGGCTTAACGCTGGATGCAGTCCAATAGATAAGGAGACATATCTTCGGTGGGAAGCAAAGCAGAACGGAGAGGAAGACGATGATGAGGACTCTATCTTAGTGTTTGTCCATGAATTTCTCTGCAGCCTGAATGATGCGGACCAGACCATCATGTTCGGAGTTTTTGGAAGTGAACGGAAGCAGAATGAGGTTGCGGATGAGCTGCATCGGGATCCGAAGTCGATCAGCCGCAGCATCCAGCGAATTGAGAGGCGTCTTACGAAGGCTCTGGCCGATAAGCTTGGTTACCACGGAGAAGATCGTCACAAGGAATAAGACCGGTTGATTTTTATGGCTCCTTTACGGGGGAAGAGGGACGATTCCTTCTTCCCTTGTATTTCATTCATTTCTCAGAAAGGAGAGAAACACACGATGAACACATGGAAAGTTGTTGTTGCAAAGCCAGGCAAGAAGGCGGAGATCAGAGTGATTCCAGCAGTCTATGAGTCACTGAAGGAATTGGTCGGAGGCCCTGTCGAGGTGACGGAACCGCTGTCGGAGGATACCGCTGTTCTCTGCAATGAAGAGGGAAAACTCATGGGACTGCCGATGAACCGGATCATCAGGGGCGATAATGGAAATCCCGTGGATGTCTACTGCGGAACAATCGTTTGTATCGGCAGCCGCCCGGAGAATGAGGAGTTTGATTCCCTGACAGATATAGAGGCTGCCATCTACAGGATGATGTATGACGATCCGGATTTTATGTACCGCAAAGAAAGTGAGGACAGCGATGATTGATCGGTCGATGTCACTTCCAATGCCGGTCAAGGTTCGTCCTTATGCTCATCAGCAGGCGGGGTATGACTTCGCCTGCCGCATCTTCGGCTTATATGACGGCAGGATAAGGTCGCACGGGGTGGCATTTCTCATGGAAATGGGAACCGGAAAGACGCTGACGAGCATTGGAGTTACCGGTGCCCTCTATCAGTTTGGACTGGTGAACCGGGTCCTTGTGGCCTGCCCGCTGTCAATCACAGGGGTATGGGAAGAGGAGTTTCAAGCGTTTGCCGACTATCCGGTCAATATCACGGTATTGAAAGGCACTAGTGAAAAGAAGAAACAGCAGATCTCTAAGATCCCGTTGGATGGTATGCAGGTTCTCATTGTAAATTACGAGTCCGCATGGAGGCTGGAAGCGGAGCTTTTGAAGTTTGATGCTGATCTCATCATTGCCGATGAAGGCCATAAGCTGAAGGACAACAGGTCCCGCCAGTCAAAGGGGATGCAGCATCTTGGGGATAAGGCAAGATACAAGCTGCTTCTTACCGGAACGGTCATTACCAACCGGGAGATGGATGTGTTCTCACAGTATCGCTTCTTAGACAGCCGGATTTTTGGCACGAGCTTTTATGCCTTCCGAAATCGCTACTTTGACATGACAGGATACGGGAACCATATCCCGGTCTTCCGGCAGTCGATGGCAGATGACTTCCTAAAACGGATGCACTGCATCGCATACCGCGTGACCAAAGAGGAATGCCTGGACCTGCCACAGATCCGGGAGGAAGTACGAAAGATTGATCTGGAGCCGAAGGCAATGAAGATGTATGAACAACTGCAGGAGGATTGCTTCACTCAACTCAAAGGCTCCGATGTGACAGCAGCCAATGTCCTGACAAAGATGCTCAGGCTCTCCCAGCTTACAGGCGGCCATCTGACGGATGATGAACACCATGTCCGCCCGGTCAGCCATGCGAAGCTCGATGCCTTGTCGGACATCATCGATGCGGCGGTAAGCGATGGCCAGAAACTCGTTGTGATGGCACGGTTTGTGGCCGAGATGGATGACATCGAGGAGCTGCTAAAAGGCAAAGGCATCGGATACGCCGTGGTTCGCGGTGGGGTAAAGGATCGGGATGATGAAGTAAAGCATTTCCAGACGGATCCTTCCTGTCAGGTTTTTGTCGGTCAGATCGCAGCAGCAGGACTTGGGATCACACTTACGGCGGCACACACCATGGTGTTCTACAGCCTCGATTATTCCATGAGTAACTTTGATCAGGCCAAGGCAAGAATCCACAGGGTAGGGCAGAAACAGAAGTGCCTGTATATCTATCTCATTGCCAGAGGAACGGTCGACAGTAAGGTGCTCCGGTCGCTCCGAAAAAAAGTAAATCTTGCCAAAGCGCTCGTGGATGACTACAGAAACGGAAGAAACCCGTTTGATGAATAAATATACATCAAATATGCATTATGGAGGAAGACATGATGGAACAGACAGAAATATTTAAGATGGCTGACGAACTGAAGGCGGCAAAGGACGAAAAGAAGGAGCTGGAGGCAAAGACCAAGGAGGTCAATGCCAGGATCGAGGAGCTTGATCAGGAGCTTTCGGATGCCATGGCAGATGCGGAATGTGACAAATTCACCAGAAACGGCAGCACGTTTTATCTGAATTCGAGGCTCTATGCGTCTCCGGCGGCAGGAGGAAGGGATGCGCTAATTCACGCTTTAAAGGACAACGGCTACGGGAGTATCGTGACCGAAACAGTCAACGCTAATACCCTGGCTTCCTTCTGCAAGGAGCAGATGACCGCGAATGAGGATGAGCTGCCGGAGTGGCTTTCCGGTGTTGTGAATACATTCGAAAAGGTCACGGTTGGTATCCGGAAGAAATAAGCGGTTGATTTCTATGTCCCTATAACGGGAAAGAGAGGTTCTTTCCCGTGTAAAGGACTGTAAAAAAGGAGGACAGCAAGATGTCAGAAGAAAATGCAGTTATGAAAACAGAGAAGAAGGAACTCGCAGAGCAGAACAGCTTCGCATCCGGTGGGAATCTCGAGATTCTTCAGGACGCATTAGGCGGTGGTGAATGCACCGGCCTTACCTTCCGCTTCGATCGCATCAAAATCCCTTCTGGCGGGAGCCTTGCCTTTGAGGTGCCGGGAGATGAGGAAGAGACCGAGATGGCAAAAACCATCACGGCGATCATTGCGTTCCATCACCCGGCTTTCGGATACTATGCAACGAAGTTTCAGGGCGGCTCCAACCCACCGGACTGTGGATCATTTGACGGTATTCATGGCACAGGAAATCCGGGCGGCCTCTGCAGGGCATGCCCGTATAACAAGTTTGGATCCGGCGGGAACAAGTCCAAGGCCTGCAAGAACCGCCACATGCTCTATCTTGTGCGCGAAGGCGAGATTTTCCCGGTGGTGATTTCACTTCCAACCGGGAGCCTTAAGAGCTTCACCGACTATGTGAAGCATCAGCTGACCAAGGGCAGGAAACTTTCCAACATCGTGACACAGATCTCTTTGGAGAAGGCGACGAACGATGAGGGAATTGTCTATTCCAAGGCGAAGTTTAAGTTCGTCCGTGTCTTAAATGACGATGAGAAGAAATTCATCGGAGAGATGACAGGCCTTATCCGGAATTATGCTGATAGCCTTACGGTAGGCGACATGACAGACGAGGAAGCTTCCGCAGAGGAGCCCCCGTTTGTGGATACGGAGACCGGTGAGGTCATTAAGCCTCTGAAGTGACAAAAGCCTTTATGACAGGATGATCGAAGAGATGAAAGAGACAGGACTCCGGGAGAATGAAAATCCCGGAGTTTCTTTTAAGGAGAACAGCATGGATAAGAACTATAAATCCGTTACGGATATCGAGGAACTGAAGCACTATATCGGGGATGCCAGGGTCGTGTCATTTGACTATGAGACAGCGGCAGACAAGGGACACCGGAGCGAGGAGAAGGCGGCGCTCGATCCGCACAAGGCGCATATCACAGAGTGCAGCTATTCGGTGCAGGAAGGGACCGGAGTGTCTGTACCGCTAAGGCATCTAATCGGAAAAAACATGGACTGGGACGACTGGCTTTCCTTCCACAAGGAGCTATTGGAGAGCCACAAAGTAGTCAAGGTCTGTCACAACATCGCGTTCGAGTCTACCTTTTCTTATCACCTCGGGATCGTGATCCAGATTCCGGTGTATGACACCATCTGTGCGGCACAGATGACGCAGAATGGGGACTACTCGTTCAGAAGGCTTAAGGACAGTGGCCTTAAGACCTTGTCGGAGGAGCTTCTCGGTTACAAAAGAAAGACCTTTGCCGAGACTACAGACGGAAAACCCTTTGATGAGCTGGATCCGCAGAATCCTGAAACCATTGCATACGCCTGTGAGGATGCGGATCAGGCCCTTCAGCTGATGAGAATCTTTAACGACTGGTTTGACAAATTCCTGCCAAGGCACAGGTGGATCGTGGAACACCTGGAGTCACCGACGGCAGTATATCTTGGCATCATGAAACATAATGGTGCGCCACTTGATATCCCGCTCATGGAGGAGAAAAAGAAGGAAGCGGAGGAGACGATGGAGAAGCTTCGTCAGGAGATTGCTTTTCTGATCGGGGATGTGAACATCGGAAGCAACTGCAGTACGAAGGCCTTTAAGGAGTATCTCTATGGAACGCTAAAGCTTCCGGTCCTAAAGACGACACTTACGGATCGTGAAGCAGCGGATGATCAGACGATGACCATGCTAAAAGAGTGGTGCGATGAGAACCGTCCGGAACTTTCAGAGCTTTTTACTCTGGTGCAGGAATATCGGAAGTGGGGCAAGATCAAATCGACCTATATTGATGGATATCTGAAATTCTTAAATCCGGTGACAGGCTGTGTGCATCCGGACTTTTTTGCCCTCTCGACGGATACCGGGCGATTTAACTGCCAGCACCCAAATGCTCAGAACATGCCGCGGAAGACAAATGACCCCATTGGCGTCAGAAACTTTATCAAAGCACCAGAAGGCCACATCGTCATCAGCTTGGATTTTTCCCAGATCGAACTTCGTGTCGGGGCATTTTATCTGTCACAGGCCGGAGACGATACGATGCGCGAGGTCTACCTTCACAACCTGGACCTTCATGCCAAGACTACTTCAGTCATTTTCGGGGTGCCATATGAACAGGCGCATGACAAAAATTCAGAGAACTACAAGGAGCACCGGACGATTGCAAAAAACGTGAATTTCGGTGTTTTCTATGGTCTCTTTCCACGCGGCCTGCAAAAGACGCTGAAGTTTAAGGCAGGAATTGATCGTTCCTTTGAGGAGTGCTCTCAAATGATCGACAACTTAAAAGAAGGTTATCCTGGTCTTTCCCGATGGCAGGAGAGCGTGAAGGCGGATGCAGCGCGGCGCATGTACACAGAGACCTGGCTTGGCAGAAGAAGGTATTTGCCCAATATCAGGTCGGAGGACTGGGGACAGAAATCCTTCTCAGAGCGCTGTGCCATGAACACCCCGATTCAGGGAACAGCGGCGGATATCTTAAAGATGGCGGTTTGTCGGATCCTTGCCGGGCTGCCTGATCTGCCATGGCTTCGGCCTATTCTGCAGATCCATGATGAGCTTACCTTCATTATCCCGGAAGATAGGCTCTCCGATGCGATTTCATTTGTGAAGCGGTGCATGGAGGAGAAGCCTTTCCCGGAATTTAACTTACCTCTTATCGCCGAGGCATCCGCCGGACCTACATTCGGCACCATGGACGAACTGGACGTGTAAATCTGATTGAAATCAGGGCGCATAGGACCTGGTTGATTTCTATGGCTCCTTTACGGGAGGAACAGGGAGTTCCTCTCAAAGGAGTCTTTTTTATTCAGTCAGGAGGTCTGATCCTATGGAACTTACAACATTTACCAGTAACGATTTTGGAAGAATCCGTGCGATGGAAGTAAACGGAACGCCTGCTTTTGTAGGCAAAGATGTCGCAGAATGCCTCGGGTATTCTAACGCCAGCAAGGCAGTAGTGATGCATGTTGACGAGGAAGACAGGTTCAAGGTGATGCTCAGAGCAGATTCCCAAAATGGGAAGGTGGTCACAGAGACAACGATGATAAATGAGTCTGGGCTGTACAGCCTGATTCTTTCCAGCAAACTGCCGGGAGCTAAAAAGTTCAAGAGATGGGTTACGGCAGAAGTCCTTCCTACGATCAGAAAGCATGGCATGTATGCGGTCAATGAACTTCTGGATGATCCGGATGCCATGATCACCGTGCTTGAGGCGCTGAAAGAGGAACGTAAAAAACGTAAGAATCTGGAGCTCACGGCAGCGGTCCAGAGGCAGCAAATTGCGGAGCTTCAGCCGAAGGCCAGCTATTATGACCTGATCCTGCAGAACAAGAATACGGTTCCAGTGACCCAGATCGCAAAGGACTATGGCATGAGCGGAAGGAAGTTCAATCAGCTTCTGCATGAAATGGGTGTGCAGTACAGGCTCAGAGACACATGGATTCTTTATCAGGAGTATGCAGAGCTCGGTCTGACACAGTCGAGGACCTTTGCAGTAGATTCCAACAAAAGCGTTATGCATACGTACTGGACGCAGAAGGGAAGACTGTTCCTGTATGACCTTCTGAAAGGCGAGGGAATTCTCCCTCTTATCGAAAGGGAGGGATAAACCATGTATAAGAATTACGAAGGATTTTCTGATCCGACTGCCGGTCTGGCGATGAGTCATGTCGTGAAGGAATATAGGGAAGAACGACGGAGAACCTGGCGGAGGGAAACAGAGATCAAGGAAAGGCCAAAGGTCTACATGGCATCAAAGTATGCGGGCGATATCGAGAAAAACCGTAGAGACGCCATCCGTTACTGCAGGGCAGCGATAAAAAACGGGTATATCCCCATTGCCTCACATCTTCTCTATCCTCAGATCCTTGATGACAAGGATTCCCGTGAAAGAGAGCTTGGACTTCTCTTTGGACAGGCGCTTCTTGCCTGCTGCGATGAGGTCTGGTTCATCGGTAACAAGGATAAGAACGAAAAAATTGAGATGTCTGATGGCATGAAGGCAGAGTATCGCGAAGCAAAGCGCCTTCATAAAACGATCCGGATCATGGATGGAAAGGAACTTAGATGAGCAAGGTATCAGCGGAAGATGTGGTAAGAAGCCTCTTTGATCCAGGTGAAACCGTCCATGTCCGTATCTTTGATGATAAGAAGTCTGGGACTTTCACCGGCATGAAGCTTGCCGTTGAGGCAGGAAAGTTCTCCTCTATCATGGAGCAATTAAAAAAACACAACGCCTTAAACCGCGGCATCTTTTTTGTGGTCAATGCTGGTGGAGATGATGACAAGTCGATCACCAGAGTGAACGCACAGTTTGTGGAGTGCGATGATCTGTCCATGGAGGAGCAGATCCGGCAGGTCGAAGCATTTCCTCTGCCTCCATCCATGGAGATCAAAACGCGCCGTTCGCTTCATACCTACTGGTTCATTAAGGATGGAGACGTTTCGCTTTATCGTCCGATCCAGAAGGCATTGGTAGAAAAGTTCCATGGAGATCCCGTGTGCGTCAATGAATCCAGAGTGATGCGCCTCCCGGGATTTTATCACTGTAAGGCTGATCCGGTAGAGGTAGAGTGCATTTCTTTTCACCCGGAGCGCAGGTATACCCAGGAAGAACTCATGCAGCTGCTTCCGGTAAAGCAGGAAGAAAAGCTTAAGGAGACGAATCCCATCGGGACAGAAAAAGGACTGGCACTTGTTCTTACAGGCTGTGATTTTATGAAGCACTGCAGGGAAGATGCGGCGACACTTTCCGAGCACGACTGGTATGCGATGCTTACAAACCTTGCCTCCTTTGAAGGCGGTACGGAAAAAATCCACGAGCTGTCAGCCCCTTATCCGAACTACAAGAGGGAAGATACGGACGCGAAGATTCAGCACTTTTTAAAGAGTGGTACGGGACCTATGACGTGTGCGGTGATTGCAGAGAAAGGTTTCAAGTGTCCCAGGATGGGAACCAAGGACTGTACCTGCAAGGCACCTGCGGCCATGTGCTATCAGCCAATCACCACGGATATGGCAACGAGGCTTATTAACACGCTTCCTGTCTCTTCGAATGCTGTCGAGAACTTAAAAGTAGTACAGCGCTTTGTGACGGAATATCTTTACAATCTTGATACCGCGACAGCGCAGGGCATCATTAACCATATCCTTCGTTCAAAGTTTTCTCTGACCGTAGCGGATGTGCGTCCGGTCATTGCAGAACAAAAGAAGATGTATGCAGCGTTTCAAAAGAAGCAGGAAGAGAAAAAGCGTCAGGCATCACAGGGTCAGATTCCTGCCTGGTATGAGGTGACGGAACGCGGGCTTCGCTTTATGCCAGATGTCCTGGCAAAACACATGGCGGAGAACGTGCATGCCTTCTACGCGGCAGAGCAGTTTTGGCGTTATGAGAGCGGTGTCTACAAAGCAATGTCGGACCTTACAGCAAAGAGCATGGTTCGCGCAAAAATGCTCGAGGGGCATGCAACCATGGTGCAGATCTCGGATGCGACCGGTCAGTGGAAGCTGGCGGTTTTGAAGGATTCAAGAGAGCTGAATGCCAACCCCTACATGATCAATGTCCGGAACGGCATTTACAATGTACTGGAAAATAAGCTCACAAAGCACACGCCGGAGTTCTTATCAACCGTGCAGTTAAATGTCAATTTCTCCAGTCAGGCAGATTGTCCCCGCTTCAAGGAATTTCTGCATCAGTGTGTCGATGATGATCAGGTGCCACTTTTGCAAGAGATGCTTGGATACTTTCTTGTCCCGGTGAACAAGGCTCAGAAGTCCTTCGTTATTGTGGGTGAGGCTGGTGCCGGAAAGTCCGTTCTGCTTCGTGTATTAAATGAGATTCTTCTCGGCAAGGAAAACGTGAGCAATGTCTCGTGGCAGGCGCTGAACGAGAGGTTCAAGACGGCGGAGCTCTATGGGAAGCTCGCAAATATCTTTGCAGATCTTCCGACAAAGAACATTGATGATAATGGTATCTTCAAAGCTCTTGTTGGAGAAGATTTCCTGACGGTCGAGCGCAAGAACAAGGATCCGTTCAACTTTCAGAACTATGCAAGGCTGCTGTTTTCCTGCAACGAGATACCAAAGAACTTTGGCGACCGATCGGAAGGGTTCTACAGACGTCTGATCATTATTCGATTTCCACATGCCGTACCTAAGGAAAAGCGGGATCCGATGCTTCTGGAAAAGTTCAGGGCGGAGGCAGATGGAATCTTCCGGTTTGCACTGGATGGACTGATCCGGCTCATGAACCAGAACTGGCGATTCTCAGAGACCAGGAGCAACATCGAAGAAAGACAGAGATACCGTGAAGAGTCCAATAGTGCGCTTTCCTTTGTGGCAGAGTGCTGTGAGCTTGGGGATGGGTTCGAGGTCGGAAGAACCGAGTTCTATTCCCAGTATCAGATGTTCTGTAAGGACAGCGGCTTAAGCCCCTTCTCTCAGACCAGATTCAATAAGGAAATCGAAATCGGATATCCGGGTGTTGCCAGAGCCAAGGACAAGACCGGCAGGAGGAAGACCTGGCGCGGGATCCGATACGTGGACGATGCGGATTAAAAACGGATTTCTTACCACAGGCAGCGCATAACAATCTGCGCTGTCTTTTTTTTTCGTGGGACAAAGGGCAGAGATCCTTGCCACAGGGATTAGGGAGCAGGAATCGATGGGATTCCACGGCAGATTTCTGGACGGGTTTTAGGGTACTGGACGAGTTCTTCTTATTCTTCTTATTTACATTCAAGAAAAAAAACATGGTGTATTTAAAAGGAAATATATAAAGGGGTATGGGGGAAAACCGTCCCGTCCCAAAGTCGTCCAATGGCAGAAAACGCAGTGTCTATGCGGGTTTGCGCGCCTTTGCCGTGGATAACTTTTGGACGGGTTTTGTATTGCATAGATCATGAATGTCTGACCTTCCTGTTTGTGGTTGATTTCTATGGCTCCTTTACGGGAAAGAAGAGCCCTACATTCAATGGAAAGGAGTCGCAGGAACATGAGTAGACAGGAACTGGTAAAGGAATCGGTTATAGTCAGGTCCATCCTAAAGCACTTAAAGAGTATGCCGGATTGCTTTGCGTGGAAAGAGCATGGCGGCATGTATGGTACGGCAGGCATACCGGACATCATTTGCTGCATTGGTGGCAGATTCTTTGCCTTTGAGGTGAAGAATGAAAAAGGCACTGTGACAAAACTGCAGGAAGCAACGATTGACAAGATCAAAGCCGCTGGCGGGACTGCAGCAGTCGTTCGCTCGGTAGAAGATGTGAAACACGTAGTTGGGAGGTGCTGCGAATGATTAGAAGAAATGAAGGAGATCCGTACGAAAACCTCGCCAACGCTATCGTGGCACAGGCAGCAGATGATTATCTGACGGCGCTTCGTAAATTAAAAAGACATCCGGGTAATAAAGCAGCCATGACAGACGCTATGGAGCTGGAGCACTTCTTCCATTCTGGTTGGTATGGGGTTCTTACCAATGTGGATCCGGATTATCTGATCCGGAAGCTGAGAGAGAAGGTGGCGTCATGACAGCGAGGGAATATCTCGGTCAGGCGTACCGGCTGGAGCAGAGGATCCGCCTGAAAAAGGAAGAACTGGAGAACTTAAGAACACTATCTGTCTCTGTTGGAAGCCCTGGATTCGATGAACACTACAATCCGAACCGTCCGACGGATGCATCTTTTGTAAAAACGCTGGATCGGATCTGGGAAGAAGAAAAGGAAGTGAGCAACGCTTTGTGCCTCCTCCTGAAACTGAAGAAGGAGATCCAGTCGGTGATCGATCAAGTGGATAACATAGATGAGCGGCTGGTTTTAACCTACCGGTATCTGAAAGGGTATACCTGGATGCAGATCGGAGACGAGCTTCTAGCAGATGAGAGGACCGTCCGCAGATGGCATGACAGAGCACTTGCCCATGTGCGGGTACCGAAAAAAAGTTTGATGGCGTAAAATGCGCCGGAAATGTCCGCAAATGTCCAACAATGTCCGGGTGCCAATTATGATATAGTAAAATCAGCAAGATAGGATGAAGAAAGCAGAAAGCCTCGAAGGATAAAACCTCCGGGGCTTTTTACGTGGGAGAAATCAGGAACGGAGGTGACGGACATGCCATACAAACCGAAGGTTCCCTGCAGGCATCCCGGCTGTCCGAATCTCGTGCCCGCCGGACAAAAGTACTGCGAGGAACACAAGAGGATGCATTCGGAAGAAATACGGTCTGCTGCGGCACGAGGATACAACAGCCGATGGAGACGGGAGAGCAAGAAGTTCTTACAACTCCACCCTCTTTGTGAGGAGTGCCTGCGGCATGGCATCGCTACACCAGCGACGGTTGTGGATCACATCATTCCGCACCGAGGAGACCCGAAGCTCTTCTGGGACAAGTCGAACTGGCAGGCGCTGTGTAAGAAGTGCCACGATAAAAAGACCGGAAGAGAGGACAGCAATCCGACGTATCGATACTGAAAGCGTGGAGGCGGGGGAGGTCATAATCCTGAAAACTAGAGGCACAGGTGACCGGCGCTCCCTCTTGCGTTGATTTCCGCGAAATTGATACCCCGGGGTCAGAGGGCCGCCGGACGGGTCCCGGAAAGGTACATTTCGCGTGAAAAATCCGCGTAGAATGCGGGTTTGTTCGAAAATAGATTTCATTTACAGGCAGTGTTGGAGCAAGATCCGCCACTGCTTTTTTCATGCCCAGAAGTCCTTTGTTTCCAAGGCCTCGGGCATTTTTGCGGACAGGAGAACAGTATGGAAGACATCGAAAGAAAGCAGGATCTTTCCCTGTTCCTCGAGTCCTGTGCGAAGCGGTTCTGTCCGGAGTGTGGGAAGCCGATCGAAGAGAATCGGCGAGGCAGGCCCAGGTGCTTCTGCAGTAACCGCTGCCGCTGGGCATTCAACAAGAGGATGGAACGGGAAAGGAGAAGAGAACGTGAAGACAGCAACGTTAAAAACAATACCAGTGAAGGATCTGAAACCGGCAGCCTACAACCCGAGAAAGAAACTGAAACCGGGAGATAAGGAATACGAGAAGATCAAGAACTCCATTCAGGAGTTTGGCTTTGCGGATCCTTTGGTTGTGAATGCTGACATGACGATCATCGGAGGACATCAGCGTTTGACAGTAGCAAAGGATCTCGGCTACACCGAGGTTCCCTGTGCAGTCGTCGACATCGATAAAACCAGAGAGAAGGCATTAAACATTGCGCTCAACAAGATCACCGGTGCATGGGACGAAAACCTACTGGCAGATCTTCTGCATGATCTTGAGGCGAGCGACTTCAACACCGCGCTCACCGGCTTCGAGCCTCCGGAGATGGAGCAGCTCTTTAACAAGGTGGCGTCGAAAGAAGTCAAAGAGGATGACTTTGATGTGGACGAGGAGCTGAAGAATCCGACCTTCTCCAAAGCCGGGGACCTTTGGTTCCTGGGACGGCACACTGTTTTCTGTGGTGACTCCACGGATCCTGCTTCCTACGAGAAGCTGATGGACGGTGTGAAGGCAAACGTCATCGTGACGGACCCGCCTTATAACGTAAACGTGGAGGAGACGGCAGGGAAGATCCTGAATGACAACATGGCCGACGAGGACTTCTACAAGTTCCTGCTTGCTGCCTATACCTGCATGCATGACAACCTCGCCGATGACGGTTCCATCTACGTATTCCATGCGGATACGGAGGGACTGAACTTCCGCAGAGCATTTGCGGATGCAGGCTTCTACCTTTCCGGCTGCTGCATCTGGAAAAAGAACGCGCTGGTCCTTGGACGCTCCCCCTACCAGTGGCAGCATGAACCATGTCTGTTTGGCTGGAAGAAAGGCGGCAGGCATGAGTGGTACTCGGACCGCAAACAGACCACCATCTGGGAGTACGATCGTCCGAAAGCATCCAAGGATCATCCGACGATGAAGCCGGTGCAACTGATGGCGTATCCAATCCGGAACTCCTCGATGACAAACGGAATTGTTCTGGATCCCTTCCTCGGATCCGGCTCTACCCTGATTGCCTGTGAGCAGACCGACCGGATTTGTCGAGGCATTGAGCTGGATCCCAAGTTTGTGGATGTCATCGTAAAGCGCTACGTCGAACAGGTCGGAAACTCCGATGATGCGTATGTACTTCGTGACGGTCAGAAGCTCACGTTCGATGAAGCGATTGCGGCGATGCCGAAGGAGGAGAGCGCGTGAGCATGTACACATCTGCCAAAAGCTCCGCCTGATCTTTGTTCATAATTCCTGCCAGTATGAGTTGCTATTCCGGTGCTCCTGAGTGATGTATGTACTACCAAAAGAAAAGGAGGCACACGCCATGAAAGCAAACTACAACCTGACAGGAACTAAGAGAAAAGAGCTGGTGCATGCGATCGAGGAGATCACCGGAGAGAAAGCCGACTACATGCGGATGCCGACCTGCGCCTACGAGATCGGAGACATCACGGTTGACAAGGACGGCGGGGTAAGCTGCAGCGATGAGGAGAAGATGCAGATGGTGATGAAAGCATTGAACGAGAAGGGATTCACCGCTGAGGAAGATGCCGAGACCAAGCAACCCGAGCAGGCGGAGACCACCGATCAGGAAGCCGCCACAGAGCAGGAACCCACCACCGAGGAAGAGAAGGAAACAGCCGAGGATGAGCAGGAACCGGCGCTGACGATCAGCCTTCCGCTTGCATCCGCAAACGTCGGAATCTTGAGAAACCTGATCAGCGCAAAGGAGAGCCTCATCAAGAAGGCGCTCGGAATCACCGACACCCGGATCAACATCACGGATGAGAAGATCGAGTTCCCCTGGTTCGACTGGGAGCTGACGCCGGAAGAGACAAACGCCTACATGCTTTTTCTCACCCAGCTTTGCAAGCTCTCGAAGGAGCTGAAGCACGCAAGCAGCAAGCCGGTAGAGACAGACAATGAAAAGTACGCCTTCCGCACCTGGCTTCTTCGGATGGGCTTCATTGGACCGGACTTTAAGAAAGCACGGAAGATCCTATTGAAGAACCTCTCCGGAAGCTCCGCCTTCCGAAACGGCGCTCCAACAAAGGAGGTGGAAGCATGAAGCTAATCAGACCAGAGGAGTTTGAAGAACTCCGCAAGATCTATCCGAACGGCACCCGTGTGGAGCTGCTTCAGATGAACGACATCCAGGCACCGCCTGCCGGAACGAAAGGAACCGTCTATGGTGTCGATGACACGGGGTCCTTGCTCGTCCACTGGGATAACGGTTCAGGACTAAGCGTGATCTACGGCGAGGACATCGTGCGGAAGGTGGTGGACTGATATGGATGAGAAGATCAGGAAACAGATTATTGCGATTCGAGACAGCGGCCTTACGAACATGTTCGACCTGCCCTACGTGCAGCGCCTCGCCTTCGACCGGAGCTACTACGATCTGGTGCTCTTTATTGAGGAGCACCGGGACGAATACGTCCGCTTTATTCTCCATGGAGATGTCAGATAAGCACAGGATTTTCGGTACATCTTTGTGCAGGTTATGAGGCTTATTTCCTTGCTATATATCGCCTGCAGAGTGATATATGTACATGCCAAAAGGAAAAGGCAAACAAGCAAAAAGCAAGGAGGACAAAGCCATGACGAACATTTTTGAAGAAACCTACAACACCATCGCAGAAGCAAAGAAAGCCTACTAGGAAGCCACCACTGCAGAGGGCAGGGATGCCGCAAGAGAAGCCGCGAAGGCAGCCGAGGATCGGATCATTGAGATGGGCGACATTGCCTGCAAGGTTTGGAGAGCCTACCGGAATTCCAGAGACAACGAGAACGAGATCCTCGACTTCGACGACATCATCTGGGATCGGGATGTGGAAGCCATCACCACCTGCATGAAGGAGAATGGCATCAAGGCCTTCACCTACTCCTGCCGGGCAACGGACGCGGTCGAGACGCTTTGGCTTTTTAAAGAGGCTGGCTGCACGATCGGCGAGATGGTCGAGGTCAACCTCCGGAAGGACTTTTTCGGAAAAGGCTACGAGAAGGGCCACGCCTTCAGAATGACACTGAACTGAAAACGGAAAGGGAGGGAGCCCCGCAAAAGGGGCCTCTTCCTCGTACAAAATACACAGTTTCCGGGGCGAATCTTTGTGACACATATCCGGCTGATCTCCTTGCTATATAAGCCTTGCAGAGTGATATATGTACATGCCAAAGGAAAAGGCAAACAAGAACAAAACAAGGAGGAAAAAACCATGTGGAACAAAGGAAGCATCAAGATCGAGAACCAGACATTCACCTACAGCGCGAAGGTTTACGGAGAGCCGAGCGAGGATTACGGGATTGAAGGTGGCAGGATCAGCAAGCTTGAGATTCGCCTCGGAGACTTCCCGGTCGCAAGATACGACAGAGGATGGGACATCGAGCCGGAGACGGAAAACGCACAGCTTGCGCTCCTTGCCATCCTGCAAAACTTCAACTGAAAAGAAAACGCTGAATTGAAAGCAACTTCCGGGAGGAGAGCCACACGGCTCTTTCTCTCGTTCACATATACCGCAATACACACACCACATGGGACGGGATCGCTTCGGCGGTCCTTTTTTGATGGACAGAAAGGAGGTGTTCCCTATGGCAACCAGAGGAAGAAAGCCAACTCCAACCGCAATCAAGGAGTTGGAAGGAAATCCCGGGAAAAGAAAACTGAATGAGAATGAGCCAAAGCCAGAGCGGAAAGCACCTGCCTGTCCGAAGTGGCTCGATAAGGATGCCAGAAAGGAATGGCACAGGCTGGCAAAGAAGATGGAAGCCATCGGTGTCCTCACCGAAGTCGATATGGCTGCCTTTGCCGCATACTGCCAGTCCTATGCAAGATGGAAGGAAGCTGAGGAGTTTATCACCGAGCACGGCACTCTTGTCCGGACACCTTCTGGCTACTGGCAACAGGTCCCGCAGGTCTCCATCGCACAGACCTACATGAAGCAGATGGGAAAGTTCGCGACCGAGTTCGGTCTTACTCCGGCATCCCGTTCCCGCCTGATCGCAGATGCCGGGAAGCCAACGCCAGGAGATGAGATGGAGGAGCTGTTGGGAGGTGATCCGTAATGGAGAAACGTCCCAATGATATGCCAAAGCTGACCGATTACCAGCCGACAAAATTCATGCTTCCAACATCTCACTATGACAAGCTCAAAGCAGACCGGGCGGTGAAGTTCATCGAGATGCTCCGGCATACCAAAGGCAAGTGGGCCGGGAAACGCTTCTGGCTGCTTCCTTGGCAGGAGCAGATCATCCGGGATCTCTTCGGTATTGTGAAGCCCGATGGGAACCGGCAGTTCCGGACAGCCTACATCGAGATTGGCAAGAAGAATGGAAAGTCAGAGCTTGCAGCCGCAGTTGCCCTGTACCTGCTCTACGCAGACAACGAACCTTCTGCAGAAGTTTATGGCGCTGCCGCAGATCGCCAGCAGGCATCGATCGTTTTTGATGTCGCACACCAGATGGTAAACATGACACCGGCGCTTTTAAAGCGCTCCAAGATCATGGCCGCCAGCAAGCGAATTGTGAACTACCCGAATGCCGGATTCTACCAGGTGCTGTCCGCAGAGGTGGGAACGAAACACGGCCTGAATGTTTCTGGCCTTGTGTTCGATGAGGTCCATGCGCAACCTACTAGAAGACTCTTCGATGTACTTACGCAAGGCTCTGGTGATGCCCGTGAGCAGCCGTTGTATTTCCTGATTACGACTGCAGGAACCGATAAGAACTCGATCTGCTACGAGCTGCACCAGAAGGCAAAAGACATCCTCTCCGGGCAGCGTGTAGATCATACGTTTTATCCAGTTGTCTACGGACTGGAAGATGATGAGGACTGGCACGATGAGAAGAACTGGTACAAAGCAAATCCAAGTCTCGGGCAGACGATTGACATTGAACGTGTCCGGGAGCATTACCACGAGGCAATGGAAAATCCGGCGGAGGAGGCGGTGTTTAAGCAGCTCCGACTCAACATGTGGGTATCTTCAACGACCGCCTTCATTCCGGAGCAGGTCTTTGATCAGGGCAATGAGACGATTGATCTGGACTCGCTCAAGGGTCATGAGTGCTATGGAGGTCTAGACCTTTCCAGCACCGGCGACATCACCGCACTGGTTCTGATGTTTCCACCGAGGGATGAGAGGGAGAAGTACATCTGCCTGCCGTTCTTCTGGGTTCCGGAGGACACCATTCCAATCCGGGTGCGAAGGGCCTCTGTTCCCTACGATGTCTGGGTAAAGCAGGGATACATGAAGGCGACGGAAGGAAATGTGATCGACTACAACTTCATCGAGAAGTTCATCCTGGATCTCTACAAGATCTACAACATCAAGGAAATCGCGGTCGACAGGTGGAATGCGACCCAGCTCATTATCAACCTGCAGGATGACGGCTTGACGATGGTGCCCTTTGGACAGGGCTTCAAAGATATGTCCGCCCCGACCAAGGAGTTCTACAAACTGATGATGGAAGGAAAGATCATCCACGGTGGTAATCCGGTCCTTCGGTGGATGGCCCTGAACGTGGTAGTAGATCGGGACGCTGCCGATAACATCAAGCCGACCAAGGCAAAGTCACCGGAAAAGATCGACGGTATCGTTGCATCGATTATGGCGCTGGATCGCTGTATTCGGCAGGAACAAGCAGAGAGTGTTTACGACAGCCGAGGGCTGATCACATTTTGATGGAGGAAGGATCGATGGGATTTAAGGATTTATTTCACAGAAGGAAGGCAAGAGCGGATCCGCAAGACTCTACCTCCGGCAGTGTCTACCGCGCTTACTATGGACACACCTCATCCGGCAAGACCGTGACAGAGCGAAGCTCGATGCAGGTGACTGCCGTGTATGCCTGTGTCCGGGTGCTGGCAGAAGCTGTGGCAAGCCTGCCACTTCACCTCTACAAAGAGGAGGATGGGAGCAAGGTAAAGGCAACGGATCATCTGCTGTACTTTCTTCTTCACAGTGAGCCGAATGAAGAGATGACGGCTTACACCTTCTGGGAGACGATCCTCACACATCTTCTCCTGTGGGGTAATGCCTATGTGCAGATTATCCGGAATGGAAAAGGCGAGATCACAGCACTGTATCCTCTGATGCCAAACCGCATGACGGTGGACCGGGATGAGAACGGACATATCTACTACCAGTACCTCTGGTCCAAGGGATCGGATGCGCCGACCATGAAGGAGACGATCGTCAAGCTCTCTCCCCATGAGGTGATGCAGATCCCGGGCCTTGGGTTTGATGGCCTTGTGGGGTACAGCCCGATTGCGATGGCAAAGAACAGTATCGGTCTTTCGATGGCCTGTGAGGAATATGGCTCTAAGTTCTTCGAGAACGGAGCCGCGCCTTCCGGAGTTCTCGAGCATCCCGGTATCCTGAAGGATCCGGAGAAAGTACGGGATAGCTGGCAGGCTGCCTTTGGCGGGAGCCAGAATGCCGGGAAGGTTGCGGTGTTGGAAGAGGGCATGAAGTATTCGCCGATCTCCATCAATCCGCAAGAAGCGCAGTTTCTGGATACTCGAAAGTTCCAGATCGATGAGATCGCAAGGATCTTCCGGGTGCCGCCGCATATGATTGGAGATCTTGAGCACGCGACTTTTTCTAATATTGAGGAACAGTCGCTGGAATTTGTGACCTACAGTCTGCAGCCGTGGCTTGCCAGAATCGAGTCTGCAATCTCTCGCTCTCTCCTTACCCCGGAGGAGAAGAAGATCTACTATGCGCGTTTCAACGTGGACGGTCTTCTTCGCGGCAACTATGAGAGTCGTATGCAGGGCTATGCGACCGGAATCAGCAACGGCTTTTTGTGTGTGAACGATGTCCGGCGCTTAGAGAACATGGATCTTGTCCCAGACGAGGAGGGCGGGAACCTGTTTCTTGTAAATGGATCGATGACGCCTTTGAAATCGGCAGGAGCGGCCTACCAGACTTCCGGTGGTGGAAGTAGTCCTCCGGAGCAGGATGAGCCCGATGAAGAGCCTGAGAAGAAGCAGGAGGATCCAGACCAGGAGCCGGAAGAAGATACCAAGAACAATAAGCCCCTAAGAAGGGGAAGGAGGAACACATGAACAAGTTTTGGAAGTGGGTGCGGAACAAGGCACCGGATGGAGAAGATCCGGATCTTGCCGCACGCACACTGTTTTTGAACGGAACCATCGCTTCGGAGAGTTGGTTTGACGATGACGTCACGCCAGCTCTTTTTAAGTCCGACCTTGATTCCGGGAAAGGACCGATCACGGTCTGGATCAACTCTCCGGGCGGCGATGTCTGGGCGGCAGCGCAGATCTACAACATGCTCTTGTCCTATGACGGAAAGGTCACCGTGAAGATCGACGGCCTTGCAGCATCAGCGGCATCGGTCATTGCGATGGCAGGAGACGAGGTTCTTGTCTCTCCGGTGTCGATGCTGATGATCCACAATCCGTCCACGATGGCAATGGGGGATAAGGATGATCTTGCGCAGGCCATCTCGATGCTCGATTCCGTCAAGGATTCGATCCTGAATGCCTACGTCAAGAAGACCGGGCTCTCCAAGAACAAGCTCAGTAAGCTCATGGACGATGAGACCTGGATGGATGCGAGCAAGGCAGTGGAGCTTCATTTTGCAGACCGTGTGATGGAGAGACCGGATCTCTATCGCAGGGAACAGGAAGAACAGGATCAGGAAGAGGACGATCCTGCCAAGGAGAATCCGGAGGAATCTGAAGGTAATCCTGAGAAGAAGAACGAAGATCTGCTTGTTGCGGGTTTTCTTTATTCCAGTCGTCAGATGGCGGCTGCATTCACCAACAAGGTGAAGGAACACTACAAGGTTAGAAACAAGGCACAGGATGGTCCTGATGCCGAAAGCAAAGTAGAGGAAGGCCGGAGCGTGGATGCTCTGATGGATCGCCTGAATCTGCTGCACACGATGATGTGAGGAGGAGAACACAATGAACGTACAGGATTTGATTGCAAAAAGGGCAAGAGCGTGGGAGGCAGCAAAGGCCTTCCTCGAAGCACACAGAGGAGAGAACGGCGTCCTTTCTGCCGCCGATGGAGAAACCTATGACCGCATGGAAAAGGAGATCACAGATCTCACCAAGGAGATCGACCGTCTGAATCGTCAGGCTGCTATTGAGGCACAGCTGAGTCAGCCGACCTCTTCTCCTCTTTCCAACATGCCTTCCGCAGGCAACGATAAGCCGAAGAAGCAGGGACGCGCTTCCGATCAGTATGCCAAGGATATGCTGACCGCCATGCGCACGAACTTCCATCAGGTTTCCGACATCCTGCAGGAGGGTGTGGATGCCGATGGCGGATACCTCGTTCCGGAGGAGTGGGACAGCCGCCTCATCGATGTCCTGAATGAAGAGAACATCATGCGGGGCCTTGCAACCCACATCACCACTTCCGGCGAGCACAAGATCAACATCGCGGGAGCCAAGCCGACGGCAGCATGGATTGAAGAGGGTGGTGCGCTTCAGTTCACCGACGCGAAGTTTGGACAGAAGATCATGGACGCCCATAAGCTCCATGTGGCAGTGAAGGTTACCGAGGAGCTTCTGTATGACTCCATGTTTGACCTTGCAAGCTACATCACCACACAGTTCGGAATCGCCATTGCCAATGCCGAGGAGGATGCTTTCTTAAACGGCGATGGGAAGGGAAAGCCCACCGGTCTCTTTGATGAGACTAATGGCGGCACGGTCGCAAAGACCCTGACCGGCACCAAGCTTGGCACCGATGATGTGCTGGATCTGGTCTACGCGTTGAAGCGTCCGTACCGGAAGAAAGCATCGTTCATCATGAACGACCAGACCCTTGCAACTCTCCGGAAGCTTAAGGACAACAACGGCGCTTACATCTGGCAACCGTCCTATCAGGCAGGGGAGCCGGACAGACTTCTTGGCTATGCGGTTCACACCAGCGCCTTTGCACCGGAGCTTGCGGCAGGAAAGCCTGTGATGGCCTTTGGTGACTACAGCTACTACAACATCGGCGATCGCGGGAGTCGTTCCATGCAGGAGCTTCGTGAGCTCTTTGCCGGAAACGGCATGATCGGGTATGTCGCCAAGGAGCGTGTCGATGGCCTTCTGGTTCTTCCGGAAGCCGTGCAGATCCTGAAGGCAGGAGCATCTGCCTGATCTGCAGAAGTAATTCAGAAATGATGGAGGCTCAGAGTGTCAAAGCTCTGGGCTTTCTTTCTAATTTGAAGGGAGGACAGGATGATCACGCTGGAGGAAGCAAAGAAATATCTCCGGGTCGATTCTGGTGACGAAGATGACATCATTCAGCAGGAATTGGATGCCGCTGAGAACTTAGTTGCTGCCGTTCTCCGGAAAGACAGCCTCGAAGATGAGAGCAGCCCGATCACAGTTGTGGCAGTCCTCTATACCCTGGCCTATCTCAATGAGCACCGGGAGGAAGCGGATCATCACGCCCTGACCATCACGCTTCGAAACCTTCTCTTCGGAGAACGGGATCCAAGGTTCTGACGGAGGTGCGGGATGAATATCGCAGCAATGAATGTAAGGCTTACGATCCAGAAGAATGAGGTCATCAAAGACAAGTATGGCAATCACACCAACACCTGGACAGACTTCTACACCTGCTGGGCAACACCGGTACAGAGCGGAGGATCCGAAAAGCAGGAGGCGGGAACCACAAACAGCACGGATGCGATCGACTTTACCGTCCGGTATGCAAAGTGCCTCGAAGGGCTCGACTCCACAAAGATCCGGATCCGGCTGGGAGACAATATCTACAACGTGACCGCCATTGACCCGATGGGCTTTAAGAAACGGAGCATGAAATTCAAATGTGAGAAGGTGAAGCGATGAAGGTGAAAGTAGATGATCTAGCGGCGACGGCGGAAAAGACCCTCTCGGACTACGCGGAGGATGTGAACGACATCGTAAAGCAGGAGATCAAGGATGCCGGGAAGGAAGCGGCAAAAGAACTGAAGGAGAAATCGCCAAAGCGCACCGGAAAGTACGCAAAAGGATGGCGATCTACCGTCCAGAAGGAGACGGCGGTTGGCGCAGAAGTGGTTGTTCACAACAAGATCTATAGACTCACGCACCTCTTGGAGAAAGGCCATGCCAAGCGTGGAGGTGGAAGAGTTGCAGGCATTCCACACATCGCTCCGGTCGAAGAAGAGATCACCGGGAAGCTATCAGATGAGATTGAGAAGGAATTAAAGGGCTGAGGATGGGAGGAAGCAATGGACAAGATCATACAGATTCTGGAGGAGTTGGAGAAGCAAGGGATTCCTTATACCTATGATCACTTTGCGGAAGGGGAAGGGCCGGATCCTCCCTTCCTCTGTTTCCGCTGTCCGAACAGCGATAACTTTGCCGCGGATGGAACCGTATATTTCCCGATCACAGAGATCGACATCGAGCTCTACACGGATAAGAAGGATCCGGAGATAGAAAAGAGACTGGAAGATCAGCTGATCCAAAGCGGGATCTTCTTTGAAAAGACAGAGACCTGGATAGATTCTGAGAAGCTCTACGAGGTCCTGTATTCATTTGAACAGGAGGTCTGAAATGGCAAGTAAAAAGAACAAGGTCAAGTACAACCTGAAAAACGTACATTATGCCATTGCAACGATCGCGGAGGATGGGACCGCCACCTTTGCGGATCCGATTGCATGGCCGGGTGCGGTATCTCTCTCACTGGATGCACAGGGAGACCAGACGATCTTCTGGGCAGACGGCGTGCAGTATTTTGTCACCAATGCGAACAGCGGCTATAACGGGGACTTCGAGTCTGCGATGGTACCGGAGGACTTCCGGGAGAACGTGCTCGGCGAGATCAAGGATGGAAACGGAGTTCTGGTTGAAGATGCGGATGCCCAGCCCATTCACTTTGCGCTTCTCTTTGAGTTTGATGGCGATGTGAATGAGATCCGCCACGTCATGTATAACTGCACGGCAACAAGACCGTCTGTGGCATCCAGCACCAAGGAGGACTCCATCGAGGTACAGACCGAAAGCCTTACCATCAATGCGACATCGATCAGGGATGCCACGCTTGGAAAGAACATCGTAAAGGCCCGTTCCTGTGCAGATACCACCGATGCCACCTACCAGAGCTGGTACAGTAAGGTCTACACGCCTGCTGCTGCAAAGGCGTCAGGAGGTTCTTCTACGTCTGGCGGTAGTACCACATCTTCGACAACGACAAGCTCTAAGTGATAAGGAGGAGTAGACATGTATCAGGAAATTTCCCTCCGGCTCAATGATGGGTCGGAGCAGAAGTTCCCGTTTCTCGCAACGGGGACCACAGCATACCGCTATAAGCAGGTCTTCCACCAGGATCTCATGATCCTCTTAAACAAGATGGAGAACAGCGAGGATGACCAGACGGATATGACCGTCGGCGACAAGCTGGCCTTTATCATGAACGCGCAGGCAGAAAAGCGTGACATGAATAAGCTGAACGAGGACGCCTTCCTCGAATGGGCGGATCAGTTCGACGGGGCAGAGCTCTTTCTTCACATGCAGGAGTTCGTCACGCTCTACCTTGGATCACGGAGGACAAGCTCCAAGCCAAAAAAAGAAGCCGCCCAACGGAGCGGGAAGTAAACACGGCGGTGTTTCTCCTGAGGGCGAAGCAGATGGGACTGACGTTGTCTGAGCTGGATGAGCTGGACGAGGGGACTGTGATGGATATGATCATTGAGTCTGGGAACGACTTCTGCGACGATGAGTACCGGCAGGTGGCGACACAGGAGGATTTCGATTCGTTTTAATTCGCATCGGTGATGAGCCGATGCTTTTTTCATGCCATGAAGGGAGGAGTAGGCTATGGCAGATCGTATTAAAGGAATCACAATCGAGCTGGACGGCGATACGACCAAGCTCTCCAATGCCCTGAAAGGCGTGAACAAGGAAATCCGGGATACCCAGAGTAACCTGAAGGACGTGAACAAGCTCCTCAAGATGGATCCGGGCAATGCAGATCTTCTGGCACAGAAGCAGAAGTACCTGACCGAAGCGATCGATGCGACCAAGAAGAAGCTTTCCGAGGAGAAAGAAGCCCTTGCCCAGCTTAAGGCTGGTCCTCAGACTGAGGAGACGCAAAAACAGCAGGAAGCACTGACCCGGGAGATTGAAGCCACTAAGCAGTCCCTCGAAGGACTCGAGGACGAGTATAAGAAGTTTGGCTCTGTTGCAGGACAAGAACTTCAGGTCGCCGGGGACAAGATGAAAGAAGTCGGCGGCAAGATCAGTGATGTCGGTGAAGGACTCACTAAAGGCATCACGGTTCCAGTCGCTGCAGTCGGTGCTGCCTCGGTTGCCGCGTGGAAGGAAGTCGATGAAGCGCTCGATACTGTGACGCAGAAGACAGGAGCAAGCGGTGCAGCCCTTGAGGACATGCAGAAGCGTGCCAAGTCGATCGCAGAGACGATTCCGACGGACTTTCAGACTGCTGGGGATGCCATTGGCGAAGTAAACACCAGATTTGGTCTGACGGGGGATGCACTTGAAGACCTCTCTAAGAAGTTCGTGGAGTTCGCAACCCTCAACAGCACGGACGTCAGCACCTCGGTTGATAACGTCTCTTCCGTCCTCAATGCCTTCGGGCAGTCGTCCGATGATGCCGGAAACCTCCTCGATGCCTTAAATCAGGTCGGACAGGCGACCGGTGTGTCGATGGATACGCTCTCGCAGGATCTTTCCAAAAATGCTGCACAGTTCCAGTCGATGGGACTTTCTGCCGAGCAGGCCGCTGGGTTCATGGGTGCGGTGGAGATGTCCGGCCTTGATACCTCGACGATGCTGACCGGCCTTACCAAGGCGCAGAAGACCGCGACAAAGAATGGACAGTCTCTTAGCGATGCACTGAAGGATTTCTCCAAAACCATGAACAGCAATGCCTCCGATACCGAGAAGCTGCAGGCAGCCTACGACCTTTTTGGCTCCCGTGCCGGTGGTGCGATCTACAACGCGGTGCAGAGCGGGAAGCTCTCGCTTAGCGACCTCTCTACCACGCTGGGAGATTACGCGGGATCGGTGGAGAGTACGTTCAATGAAACTCTGGATCCGCTCGACCAGATGACAGTTGTGATGAACAACTTAAAAGACCTCGGCGCGGAGATCGTAGATGCGTCGGCACCAATGATCACGGAAGCGATGACCCAGATCAAAGATGTGGTGACGGCTCTCAAAAGTGCGTGGGATGGTCTGTCCCCGGGAATGCAAGAGGCAATCGTCAAAGCCGCACTTATCGCTGCAGCTGTTGGTCCGGTCGTCGTCGGTGTCGGCAAGGTTGTCACCGCTGTGGGTTCCGTCACAAGTGTGGTCGGAAAGCTGGTCGGATTTCTTTCTACAACGGCGATCCCGGCGATCACAGCAGTTTCCGTTCCGATCCTCCCGATCATCGCCATCATTGCGGCGGTCGTGGCTGCTGTAGTCGCGGTGATTGAGATCGTGAAGCACTGGGGAGAAATCTCCGAGTGGTTTGGCGGTGTCTGGTCTACCGTCTGTTCTGGTGTACAGAGCATTGGTGAAGGCCTCGGCGACTTCTTTTCCGGCCTCTGGGATGGGATTAAATCTACTACAGAATCGGTCTGGAACGGCATCAGCAGCTTCTTCACAGGACTTTGGGATGGGATCAGTACGACAGCAACCACGGTCTTTACTGGGATCTCTGATTTCCTTTCGAATACCTGGTCGACGATTAGCTCTACAGCATCGACAGTATGGGGCGGTATTACATCCACTCTCTCCGGTGTGTGGGACGGGATCAAGACGACAGCAGGCACGACCTTTGACAACGTCAAAACCACGATCGGTACTGCGTGGGATACCATAAAGACGAACACCGGGAATGCCTGGGATGCGATTCAGTCGTCCATCGATCAGCACGGCGGCGGGATCAAGGGCATCATCGGAACAGCTGTGGATGCTTACAAGTCGATCTGGGAGACGGGCTTTACTACCATCAATAATCTCACAGGCGGGAAGCTTGGTGATGCGCTTTCTTCCGCACAGGGGAAACTTGGTGAGATCAAAGGAGCTTTCTCCTCCATGATCGAAAATGCCAAGAGCATCGTGAGTGGCGGCCTGGATCGGATCAAGGGATTCTTCTCCGGCTGCCATCTGGAGCTTCCACATATCAAGCTCCCGCACTTCTCGATCAGCGGTAAGCTCTCCATTAATCCGCCCTCGGTTCCGCATCTTTCCGTCGATTGGTATCGGAAAGCTATGGATGATGCCTACCTCTTAAACAGCCCGACGATCTTCGGCGCTGCAGGTGGAAGACTCATTGGTGGCGGTGAAGCAGGGCAGGAAGCTGTGGTTGGTACGGATAAGCTTGCGGAAATCGTGAAGGGTGCCCTCGCAGGAGTAGGTGGCGGTGACATCATTATCCCCGTCTACATCGGGCAGGAGAGGATTGATGAGATCGTCGTCCGGGCGACCCAGCGGAGCAACTATCGGTCAGGAGGTCGATGATGCATGCTAAGTGATTACCCAATCTACTTTGATGATGTAAAGCTCTTCACACCGGAAAGCTGGGAAGAGAGCTATTCTGTTGTGGAGAGTACCAATCAGACCGAGGCAGGAACGGATCAGGTCATTGTCACCAGGTATGACAAGCTGTCCGTCTCTGCCTCTTTTCCATGTTCGAGCCGGTGGGCAGCTATCTTTGCCACGTTCCGGGATAAGGATTCGATACAGGTGAGGCTCTATGACCTGAAGACGCAGGGCTACAAGACAAGAACCATGCGGATGCGGAACTTCAAAACCGGACCGGAGAAGCATTCAGAAAAGACAAGAGGGACGAATGGACTCTACACCGTAAGCTTCGATCTGGAAGAGTTCTAAGGAAGGAGGCGCTTCATGTACGCTGTAAGTGAACAATACAAGGCCGCCATGAAGCAGCCGGTACAAAGCTTTCGTATGAAGGGAACGATTGGAGCAGTTCCTTTTTGGGATGAAAACATCCTCTCTGGGTCTTTTTCGATTACGAATCAGTGCTCGGATGAAACAACCGTGGGGATCGGACAGGTTTATATCGGGCAGTTAAAGGCAACGTTTAATGGTCTTCATTTAGAGAAGAGAACACTTCTCGGAAAACCGATAACTCCAGTCTGTGGGCTAAAACTTGCGGACGGAAGCTACGAGGACGTGCCGCTTGGTGTGTTTTACATTGCCGAAGCAAACTGGACCTTGTCGGGAGTTGAAATCACAGCCTATGACGGGATGAGCCTGTTTGATAAGACGGTTTCTCTGTCATCCTCCCAAGGGTCTATTTATGATTTTCTGCACTTGGCGTGTAACGCCTGCGGTGTGTTGATGGCACAGAGCAAGACAGATCTTCAGTTATTCCCAAACGGCAAAGAGAATCTCGCCGTGTATGAGGACAACGACATAGAAACCTGGCGGGATCTGGTGAGCTGGACCGCTCAGGCAGCGGGTTCCTTTGCCACAATGGATCGAGAGGGAAAGCTTATTCTTCGACGGTACACAAAGGAACCGGTGGATACGATCGATTCCAGGCATCGCTATACTGGAGCGAAGTTCTCAGATTTTGAGACTCGCTACACAGGCATCTCAAGAGTGGATATCGCAACACAGACAACGAAATACTACTGTCTTGATGCGGATGATGGCTTAACCTACAACCTCGGCGCAAACCCTCTGCTCCAGTATGGCGTTTCCGATACGCTTGAGCAGCAGACCAGGGCTGTCCTTAGTGCGCTTTCTGCAATTGATTATGTGCCAATGGAAGTGTCCATGATCGGTAACCCAGCCTATGATCTTGGAGACGTACTGGTATTTTCTGATGGGATTGCAGATGGAGATAAGCTCTACTGCATCACAAAGTACGACTGGACATATGGCGGTGAGTACAAGGTAAAAGGTGTCGGTCAGAACCCGGCACTTGCAAGCGCCAGAAGCAAGGTGGATAAGAACCTCGCGGGGCTTATGAACCGAGTCGATGGAGATGCAGTCCACTATTACGATTACCAGAATGCACAGGACATCCACATCGGGGATGGCCAGAGTGGAAAGATCATTGAATTTCATTACGTCACGACAAAAGACGCTCATGTGGACTTTCATGCAGAGATCATCTATCAGCTCAATACAACAGAATCCATTCTGGAAGGTACCTTTTCCGAACAGGAAGGAATCCTGAAGGTCAGCTACGAACTAAACGGCGAGTCAATCACAGACTACTATCCTGTGGAAACCGCGTCAGACGGAACGCATCTGCTTCATCTGTTATACACCTGGAACTCTACGGCAAATATCATCGGATCCTTTCTTGTAAACATCACGATGGAAGGCGGAGAAATCGACATCGGCATGGCGCAGGCGAGGGCATATATTTCCGGTCAGGGACTTGTAGGGGATGGTGCCTGGGATGGGACGACCCAGGTGGAGGATACGCTTCCTGCAACGGATCTTCGGGAAGTGCTTCTTGGAGATTTTGAGGATTCTGTTTCTTCTGTATTCGCGGCAGCAAAAGACTTTGCACTTAACGACCAAATCAGCCATCTCGATGTCGCAGAGGTACTGTTGAGAGCATTCTCAGATGCAATCGGTCCTATTTTCCGGTTGCATCAGTTCACAGTATCCTACGCAAAGGATGTCATGGCTTATGACAGAGTCACTTATGACGGAACGGTTTGGAAAAACGCGGATGGGGCAAGCCAGGGAACCCTGACCACGCCCGTTTGTGAAGTTTCCGCTATTATGCAGATTACATCCAAGCATTCTGGGGATGATGTCGCATACCTGGTGTCATTTGATAAAGGAAAAAGCTGGTGGACTTATGCGGATGAGTGGGTGACACCGGATTATACCCAGGATGTGTACGGCATGTTTGAGGGAACAATGCGCTCGATTACCCCTTCGGCATGGGCAGAAAAATGCACCGGTTCCGTGATGGTGCGCGCGATTCTGACAGAGTCCGCAACCGTTACGGACATTCAGATTTATGAGGAGGAAATATCGGCATGAGAGGGATCACAACGATAGAACTTTTTAATGCAAAGACGGGGAAGCTGGAGAAGAAGGCAGAGCATCATAACCTCGTCACGGATGCGCTCCGGTACGTGATGAATATCGCGCAGAACTGCGGGGCCAATTTGGACAGCGAGGTGTTTCCGATTGCGACCAATGCCCTCGGCGGCATCCTTCTTTTTGATGGGATGCTTACGGAGGACATCCGTAACGTACATTTTCCGACAAAGGACGTGCACCTCGTAGGATATGCAGACGGCTCTACAAACACATCGGATATCCACAGAGGCTCGTTTAATGCTGCAGAATCGGGACCTGTGGAGAATGGATATAAAAGCGTCTGGGACTTCGGTACGTCACAGGCGAACGGGACGATCAAAGCGTTGGCACGTACCAGTAATTACGCGGCTTCCAATCCGCTGATCAATTACATGGGCTACTACAGCAGCTCGTCCAATGGAAGCCCTTCCACAGACGGAAGCTGGTATCCAGTTCGATATGATGGGGAATACCTGTATATGTTTAAAAATGTCAAGGACTCGATTCGGGTATCTCGTGTCCGCAGAGCTATGCTCCACCATAACGTGTACGACTTTGCTTCCCGCGTGGAGGATTATGAAGCGGTTACGGAATTTGACACGACGTGCTGTTCTTTCACATATGTATCGAGCAGTTCCGGAGCAACGAATTCCTATACCTACCGCTGCCGGAACGAGAAGCTGTATTTTGATGGCGGAGACGGATTCCTTTACTGTGTTTACGCGGGATTTGATCCCGAAAAAGAGCCCGGCCACGTATTCAACTGGTTTACCATCAAGTATTCAGATGGCTCTTACAGCAAATCTGACATCCACACGATGACGATAGCGCCGAGAGTTTTATGCAATTATGACACGGTATCCGTCTATGACAAAACAAAGAAAACCTATGTGACGCAATATGTCAGTTACTTCAGCGATCCTTATCAGATCCGGGTTCGGAATGGCTATCTGTATGTGATTGCGGTAAACCAGAAAGAGGTGCTTAAGGTGAGTCTCAAAAATCCTGTGGATGTCAAAGCAATCCGGGTGATTGAGGACGGATCCAGTGACTATATCTACAGTTTTCAGCAGATCACCCCTTATAACGGAGGTGTTCCGCTGAACCTCTATCATTACACCAAGGACGGCTATGAATGGCGAAACGGTCTGGTGTATGAAGACGGAACTGTATTCCTCCATATCTTTAAAGGCACCCGCCGCGAGTCAGACTGGTCGGATCATTTCCAGGTATGCGGGGACCATCTGGAGTGTTTTGGCTATTATGACTCGTCCCGGATCTACCGTGGTTATGTTGCCAACTATCTCGGGACAATTGCCAACCTCTCAAGTCCTATCGAAAAGAATGCCTCACAGACGATGAAGATCACATACACGCTGCTTGATGAGGATAAGACAAAGGAGGCGGGCTCATGAATTTTTTCCGGATTGCTTACAAGGGGAAATCTAAAATCCTTAAAAAGTTATGCGAGCTCTCGAACGCTCTCGTTGATGTGGTTTCTTCCTTTGATGCAGACGGGGACGGAGTTGTGGACAATGCTGCCAAGGTGAACGGACACACGGTAGCCTGCGACGTACCTGAGAATGCAGTCTTTACGGATACCGCCTATGACGATACGGAAATCAAAGCTGACGTGAAGGAAAACACCGATGCCATCAAGAAAAATACAGAAGCTCTTGGCGGGCATACTGTACAATCGGATGTCCCGGAAGGAGCCGTCTTTACGGATACGACCTACACCTTTGAACTAAGTGACAGCAAGCTCACGATCCGCTCCTCGGAAGGAACCAAACAGGTGCTGACTCTTCCAGCATCCGGATCTGGAGGATCCTCCGGTGAGGTCACGGAAGTAGGCAAGCCCTCCTTCGATCACATCAAGAACGTCGCTGCGGTGACAAAGCTTGCGCTGGACGTGGATGACGGGAGGGGCTTCATTACCTATCCCGCAAACAGCGCTGTGCATTTGAAGAGATCCTCAATCACGAAGAGTGATCCGGATATCCGCTTGAAGGTCGTGGAAGTACGGCTTTCGGACGGAACCCTGTCAACGGACATGGATACCTATAACGGATTCCGGTTCTATGCCACAACAGGAAAGTGCATCGTAGATAGCGAAGACAACGGAACAACCAGCTACCCGGATGCGGACCAGATCGGGCATTTCAAGTTTGCCGATGGTGTTGCCAATGATGAGACAACTCTGATGGCTTATAACCAAGCAACGCTTAAGTACAAGTACCTGATGGTATATGTGGAGGATTAAGGAAGGAGGTGATTCCATTGATCGACTTTATCTTGAAATACTGGATTCAGGAGCTCTTTGCCCTGATCCTTGCCGTCCTCACTTGGCTCTGGCGGACGCTTCTCCGGCGAAAGCAGGAGAACGACGAAATCAAAGAAGGAATGATGGCCCTGCTGCATGACCGTATTTATCAGGCCTGCAGCTTTTTTATTGCCCGGGGATGGTGCTCTCCGGATGACCGGAGCAACCTAGAGTACCTGTACAAGCCGTACAAAGCACTCGGCGGGAATGGTACGGGGGAGTCCCTGTACAAGAAGTGTCTGGAACTGCCGCTTACGGCAGACAGAAATAAAGAAAAGGAGGAATGACTTATGGACTTTGGAATCGCAAGTGTGGCGGCAATCACAGTGATTGCGTATCTTGTCGGCATCGGTTGCAAAGCAGCTGGCTCGGTAAAGGATGAGCTGATCCCGGTGATCTGCGGATGCGTCGGTGCGGTGCTCGGCATCGCGGGGCTGTATCTCATGCCGGACTTCCCGGCAAAGGATGTCATTAATGCCCTTGCTGTCGGCATTGTGTCCGGTCTTGCAGCGACTGGCGTGAACCAGATCTACAAGCAGCTCACCAAGACAGATGCGTGAGAGGAGGTGAACCTCGTATCTCGGCTGCTCCATCCGTTAATGGAGCATTGTTATGTTTGGCTCTTCGGGCTTCAAAACCCGGAGGGCTTTTTGATTTGCGGGAAATAGAAGTTTGAGGAGGAGAAAATCATGAGTAAAACAGAATCTGCCATCCAGTGGATGGAAAATCATGCAAATGACAATCGATACGGTTACGACCAGAGGTATCGCTGGGGTGAGAGAGGAGACTTTGACTGCTCCTCGGCAGTGATCTCGGCATGGCAGGCAGCCGGTGTTCCTGTGAAGACAAGGGGTGCTACCTATACTGGCAACATGCTCTCGGTCTTTTTGTCCTGCGGCTTTGAGGACGTAACCGGCATGGTGAACCTTGCAACCGGAGCAGGCCTTAGACGCGGCGATGTCCTTTTGAACACTGCGCACCACACTGCGATGTACTGCGGAAATGGAAGAGAGGTTGAGGCTTCCATCAATGAGAAGGGAACAGCAGTTGGTGGCGCTCCCGGTGACCAGACCGGACGTGAATTCCTGATCCGTTCGTATCGGAACTTCCCTTGGAACCGTGTGCTTCGCTACAAGGAGAATACCGCGACGAAGTCCGTAGATGAGCTTGCACGTGAAGTGCTGGCAGGGAAGTGGGGGAACGGTGCGGACCGAAGGAACCGTCTCTCGTCTGCTGGCTATGATGCTTCCGCTGTGCAGACAAGAGTGAACGAACTGCTTCGCGCAAAGAGCAAGCCACAGGCAGTGTACTATACCGTGCAGCGAGGAGACACCCTCTCCGGAATTGCCAGAAGGTATGGAACCAGCGTATCCGCCATCCAGAAGCTGAACGCATCCCTGATCAAAAATGTGAACCTGATCCAGGTGGGATGGAAGATTCGGGTGAAGTAACCGAAGATATAGTGCCTGCATTACCCCGTAGATCTACCAATTTCTGCCCTTTTGTGAAGGGTCAGGTTTGGTGGTTTCTGCGGGGTTTATTCGTTGCTATAAACAGGCTTTAGAGTGATGAATAGACCAGAAAGGAGACGTGCATACATGGAATACACAATCATTACCGATAAGAAAAAAATCATCAAACGGCTGATGGATCTTACCGGACAAAAATCAAAGTATCTCGGAATTCCGAGTATGGCCTACCAGGTCGGGAACTACACGGTGGACAGCAACATGATTTTGTCCTTTGAAGAGGATGCGCAAAATGTGGTTCCGACTCTTGCGAGGGAGAGGATGATCCTCACAGATGAGGTGTTTGAGGAGACCAAGCCGGAACAGGTACCGGAAGAGCCAAAAAGGCCAGAGAAAAAGCGGGTGATGCCACAATCAAAGGAAACCGAAGTCGGGATCGCCGTGCCGCTGAACCAGCACACCGGAAACAGCCTGCTAAGGCTAATTCACCTGATCCGCGCACACCAGACCGTTATCAACCGAGCCACGCTTGGACACTTTGCGATCGATGACGATTTCCTTGCATGGATCAACATGCAGGATGAGGCGGTCTATGGAGTCCGAAACTTCCTTACCGCTGTGGAAACCTACGAGGAAGAACACGGAAAAGCGATTCAGGGCCTTACCGTAAAGGGAGACCTTCTGATCTACACCGGATACGGAGATGTTGATCTTCATGCCTGTCAGACCCTTACCAATTTCATCAATGCGGCGGCGATCAATCAGAGAAAGGCAAGCAGCTTCGAGAACCGGGACGGGAGCGACAAGTTCATTTTTCGAAGCTGGCTGGTGCGTCTTGGGATGACAGGCCCGGAGTATAAAGAGGATCGAAAGCAACTGTACCGCCACCTTACCGGATACACCGGCTTTCCCACGAAGGAGAAGTATGATGCTTGGAAAGAGGATGCCATGCCAAAGATCCTCGAAAGAACAAGGAAAAACCGAGAAGCATTAAGGGCTGAGAGACTGCTAAAAAGAGAGGAGGCCATGTAATGAGTGAGATAACTGTACTACCGGCGACCAAGAAATTCTTCCAGACTGCCGATACCCTGGAGCGGTCCAAAGGAGTCCGTGTGGCTGCTTACTGTAGGGTTTCCACAGACGAACAAGATCAGGAAAACTCCTATCAGAACCAGATGGACTACTACAAGCAGTACATTGCAGCGCAGAAAGACTGGATCTTCGCGGGGATTTATGCAGACGACGGTATCTCCGGCATGAGCACCAAGGGAAGAGACGGCTTCAAGCAGATGATCGCGGATGCAAAGGCAGGTATGTTCGACTACATCATCACAAAGTCCATCTCCCGATTTACCAGAAACACCGTAGATGGATTAACCATTGTGAATGAACTCCTGCATCAGGATCCACCGGTCGGGGTCTATTTCCAGAAGGAAAATCTGGATACCATGCAGAAGGGCGTTGAGTTTCTGCTCACAATCATGACCGGCATTGCCCAGAGCGAGAGCGACTCTACGGGAGAGAACATCACCTGGACCATCCGCAGAAAGTTTGCTGCCGGAGATCCGCTGGTCAACCCGAACCGAATCTACGGATACCGGAAAGGCGAAGATGGAAGCTGGGAGATTGATCCAAAGCAGGGGGAAGCCATTCGGTTTATTTATGAGAAATACCGGGAGGGCTGGGCATCCAGAGACATCGCAAAAGACCTGATGGATAGAGGCGTTCCGGCACCGGGTGGGAAGATTTGGTATCCGTCTACCGTGATCCAGCTGATGAAGAACGAGAAGTACAAGGGCGATGTCCAGATGCAAAAGACGATCACTGTCGACCGGAAGAACAAGATCTGCAAGAAGAATGAAGGAGAAGCGAAATCCTACTACATCAAGGATCATCATGTGCCGCTAGTTTCCCGGGAGCTCTGGGAAGAATGCAACCAGATCACAAAAGACAGAGAAGCGGCAAAACTTGAGAACTTTAAAAAGAACCGGGCGAAACCGCCGTTTAAGCTGTTGAACCTTATACACGACAAAGACTATTACAAATCTCGTAATGAACGGTCAGTACAGAACTATGAAGACGAGCGGGGAGAAGGACACTACTACTTCCGGCGAGAATTTATAAGAAAGCACAGTACCGGCGAGAAATGGTATGCGTTTACGTTGGAGCAGAGCTTTATGGAAATGCTCTACGCCTGCAAGGAAGACTACGAGACCTATGGAGACGGATCCGACATTGCGATGGACTTCAACGAGAAGTACGATGCGGCACGGTTGAGCCAAGCTCCACAGGGTGAAGTAGACCAGATGATGGAAGAGTACCAGGACTTTCTGAAGGCGCTCTCGGAGTTACCGACTATCACAAAGACCGGAAGACCACTCATGGTCAACGGAGTCAACGCGCAGGGAACATTGATGCGGACGGTGGAAGGGTACATCATCCCCGGAGCCTATTCCATGGTGAAGCACGGAAGGACCAAGGTGACAGACGACAAGATCCAGAAAACTCCTGACATCTTAACCTTCGACAGAGCCTTTGCAGAGAGGTACTTTACGAACATGGACCTGATCGGCGATGAGGCAGAGTACACCACGAGGTTCGGTGTGAAACTGAAGAGCATAAGGAATCAGCGAACCCTGAACGCCTTCATGGGATACCGAAAGTTCGATGAGCAGGGCAACGCCTCCCTGGTGATGGAAGAGTATCAGGTGGTTCTGGATAAGCCGATGTTCAGGGAGAAGTGAACAAAAAAAGGAGCCCGACGCATCAGGCTCCCTCTAGGTGTTGTCCGAAGACGACCACCGCAATTCGTGTAACTAATATAACATCGTGTGGTATGCGGTGCAAGTTCTTCAGCCCCTGCGGAAATTGGAAGAGTTAGACAACTTAGCTTTAAATTTTTAGATTTTCCTGATATAATAAAGTCAGGGTAGTATATACAAATCAAGAAAGAACGGCGGTGGCATGAACAAAGATTTAGATTTTGAAGGAAAGCATAAAGAAGATCTGGAGCGTCTTCACAATTTTCGCCTGCTCGATGATGACTTCATGACGAAAGTCTTTGAGGACACAAAGTGCGCTGAATTTCTGCTCCAGATTATTCTGAAACGTGATGATCTGAAGGTCACAAAATCCACCAGCCAGTATGGAATTAAAAACCTTCAGGGGCGCTCCGTCAGACTTGATATTCTGGCGGTCGATCAAAAGAATCATGTGTACAACATCGAGATCCAGCGCAGTGATCATGGCGCAGGGGTGAAGAGAGCCAGATACAACAGCAGCCTGATCGATGCAAACGTAACAGAACCTGGAGAACAATATGAAGCGCTCAATGAAAGTTATGTAATCTTCATCACAGAAAACGATGTGCTGGGGAAGAGCCTTCCGATTTATCACATAGAACGCACGGTCATGGAAACCGGAGAGCCCTTTGGAGATGAAGAGCATATTGTCTATGTGAACTCACAGATTAAAGATGAAACTTCTCTCGGAAAGCTGATGCACGATTTCGCTTGTATAGAGGCGAAGGATATGTACTATCCGGTGCTGGCTGATCGGGTTAGATATTTTAAAGAAGACGAGAAAGGAGTGACGGTTATGTGCAAGGCTATGGAAGATATGAGAAATGAAGCTGCTAGAGAATCTGCTAGAGAAAATACACTGCAAATAGCTAACAATATGCTAGGTATGAAGAAATTCACCTACGAAGACATTGCAAGAGCAACCGGATTGACTGTAGATGAGATTAAGGAGCTGGACTCAAAGAAGTCCGCTTGATGTTTTTGACCGATAAGGTCGCCTTGAGGCATTTCCCTCAAGATGGGGTGTAGTTAGACCGCACCCCTTGTTGTAATATCATCTATGATCAAGGAGTGACGGTTATGTGCAAGGCTATGGAAGATATGAGAGCTGAAGCAAGAGCTGAAGGAAGAGTCGTAGGAAGAGCTGAAGGTTCAAAAGAAAACGCCATTAGTGTAGCTCGTAAAATGCTCAAGACTGAAAGGTTTAGCCATGAGGAGATTGCAAATTTTTCAGGACTAACCGTTGATGAAGTAAAGGAACTGGCAACCAAACAGCCTGCATAACAAATTGAATCAGCTTCTCTAAGGAAGATCCCTTCTGTGGGGGTCTTCTTTTTTTGTCCTTTTCGAATGAGTTTCTTCCTTATTATATATACACATTTCGAGCGACCTGCTGCCACCTTCCGGGCAGAGGAATTTAGTCTCACCTCCCAGAGCCGCTCCATCATTCTTAAACCTCACAATCGGGAACGAGTTTCTTCCTTATTATATATAGTCCATAATCAAGCTCATAATCAGACTCATAATCACGATAGGGGTGATTATGACTTATAGACTATAGTACCTATCTATCCCTTTTTCAAAATCTCCTATTCCCGGGCATTTCTGCCGATTCCCACGATCCTTCCCTCATATCGTGGTAATACCCCTTAAAAAATCAAAATCTAGTAGCTGCACGAATTCGATACCGCAACATATAGTGAGGAACCGATTTGTGGGGTGTCTTTTCTTCACTGAGCTTAACAATCGCTTGCTTATGAACGTTTGTATACCATGCTCCGGCATTCATTCACGGGCTGGTCATTGATTGAATGGCGAGAGAATGATTAGACCCTCGGGTGAATGGAAGAGTATCTGTAATTTATAAGTGGATATATCTTCCTAAACAGTTTAGGCGAGAAAGTAGATGAGTTTTGAAGAGGGAGAGTGAAAAGAAGTTATGTCAGACAGGCTGAGCGTTTGCATCGTAGCGTACCACAATTACGATGACATCGAAAACGCGATCCGCACAATGGAAAAATACACCTCTTCAAACATATCTAAAAAAGTCTACGTTGTTGATAACGGTAATACACCTGATGTAGAAAAAGAGAATAAAGAGTTCGTACATTTTTTGAAGAATTATCCAGATGTCATTTATGTAGATGCAAAAAAGAATCTTGGATTTGGTGGAGGCCACAATAAGGTTCTCCAGTATCTGGATTCTGAGTATCACTGCATAATGAATCCGGATATTTTATTTTTTGAAGATGCTTTCAAATCTATTCTTCGATACATGGATGATAACAAGCAGGTTGGAATGGTGATTCCGAACATTGTAGATGAACAGAATCATCGGCAGCTGGTTTACCGCAAGGAACTCACTGTGTTCGACATGTTCATACGTATGTTTGCCAAAAACCTGTTTCCTAAGAGAATAGCATCTCACACGTTGCAAGATATGGACTACTCGAAGCCGTTTCAAGTTCCATTTGGACAGGGCAGCTTTCTTGTGATAAGGACAGAATTGTTTAAGCAAATTAATGGATTTGATGACCGCTTTTTCATGTACCTGGAAGATGCTGATCTGTGCAAGAGAGTAAATGAGGTTTCAAAACTCATGTATTACCCGGGAGCTTCAGTGATCCATAAGTGGGAGCAGGGGTCACACAAGAACAGGCAGCTTTTTAAGTATCATGTTCAGTCGATGAAATACTACTTTAATAAATGGGGTTGGAAATGGAAATGAGAAAAGATATTAAAGTATTAGCAATGCATCTACCACAGTATCATGCTATCCCTGAAAACGATATCTGGTGGGGAAAAGGTTTTACTGATTGGGTTAATGTGAAGAAGGCAAGGCCTATATACAAAGGACATAAGGAGCCTGTTGTTCCGCTTAACAACAATTACTATGATATGACTGATGTAAGGACACTTCAATGGCAAGCCGATCTGGCTAATAAATATGGTGTATACGGTTTTTGCTATTATCATTACTGGTTTAACGGAAAAATGTTGCTTGAGAAGCCTTGCGAGATACTTTTGCAGCATCCTGAAATAGATGAACATTACTGTTTCTGCTGGGCTAACGAGTCTTGGGCGAGAACCTGGGATGGTAAAAATACGGATATTTTAATTAAGCAGGAATTTGGTGGTCAAGATGATTGGAAGAAACATATTGACTACCTGATTCGGTTTTTTGAAGACCCGCGCTATATTCGAATTGAAAATCGACCGGTTGTATTCTTTTATTCGTGCGCAAGAATCACGCAATTCAATGAAATGATTTCATATTGGAATGAGGTTTTAGCGGAACATGAAATCCCTGAAATCTATGTTGTTGAGTTTGTAAACTCATTTAATTCTGGAAAAAATGACATAAATTCTGATGTGCTGGTTGAGTTTGAACCTCATTGTGCTACGAGATATGCGATTTCAAATATAATGAAAGCAAAAAGAGTACTTTGTAAGAAATTAGGCCTGACGGATTTTCTGTCATATGACTATGTGTGGAAGTGCTTGCTTAAAAATAAAGAAGACTATGGAGGTAAAAAACTCTGGAGGGGAGCTTTTGTTGGGTTTGACAACAGTCCAAGAAAAGGAAAAAAAGGAATGATTATCAAAGGCTCCAATCCTAAAAAGTTTTATTTTTATATGAGACAGCTTTTAAATGATACAAGCCGTAATTATGATGATAATTTTGTTGTAGTAAATGCGTGGAATGAATGGGCCGAAGGAGCAATTCTTGAGCCAACCGAGCAGTATAAATACGATTATCTGAAGGCAATAAGAAAATTGGTTAGTGGTCAAGAACATGCAGTATAAAGTGCTAATTTTACTGTCAGTATTTAATGGACAGAAATATTTACAGGAACAGTTAAATAGTCTTTATAACCAGCGTGGCGTAGATGTATCTATCTTGATCCGTGACGATGGGTCTTCGGATCATTCTATCGACATCATTCGTGAAAATCAAAAGGACCACGATATTAAGTTGATAGAGGGAAAGAATATTGGTTTTGCTCAAAGCTTCTGGGAGCTTGTCCGAAATGCAACAGAAGCGGATTATTATGCATTCTGTGACCAGGATGATTATTGGGAAGAGAATAAGCTGCTAGAAGCTATCAATAAAATAAATAGCTTACATCATGAAGAAGGCATTCTTTATACTGGGAATGTAAAGGTAGCAGATCAGAATTTAAATATTATCAAAGATGAAGGGTTTCATGTTGAGGGAGTTTTGTCTTATATAGATTGTCTGCTAAGGTCGGTTGTACCGGGTTGCACTTTTGTTTTTGATAAGAAGATGCAGTCTGAATTTAAGAAATACTCTGGGCAGATGATTGCGCATGACTGGACAGCGTACATTATTGCCGAGTCGGTTGGTACTGTGATTTATGATCCAGTGCCACGGATGTGTTACCGACTTCATAATAATAATACAGTAGGAATTGACTCAAAGTTAGTGGACTTAAACAAAAAGATTAAAAGGTTTTTCAAGCCTACGTTTAAGAGATCAAGATCTACTGTTGCCTATAATATTTATACAATTTATAGCTCTGAAATGGAAGCAAGACAGAAAGATATCCTATATAATTTTGCGTTTTATATTAAAGACAAAGAGGCTTTCAGAAAACTATGGGAGCAAATAAAAAATAAAGGAATAATTCTTAAGATGTTGATCCTTCTAAGAAAGGTATAAAGTAAAAATGTTGGCGTTAATTATATCGGGAATAAAGTATGTGACTGTATTTTCAATAGTCTATTTTTGCTTCTATATAGCAGAAACTAAGTACCGAGTAGCTGATAGGAATATTGTCTTAAATAAAGAACATGTTCCCGGAAGAATAACCATGAGTCAATCACGTCTTCTTGGACATTTTTATATATTTTTCGGTATCCTTGTAATATCAATATTTGCAGGAATTCGTTCAAGTAGTGTAGGCGTAGATACATCAGGATATCCAGTAGAGTTCATGAAATATGGAGCCTTAAGCCGTTCATATTCTGAGCTTCTGCGAATAGAACCAGATCTAATAAATGAGTATTTAGGAGCATTGTTAGTATTCTTCTGCTCGCGGTTCACAGCCCAACCTGGACTTTTGTTGTTTTTTTATCAATTTCTAACAGTGCTACCAGTAGCAATCACTGCATATTTGTTAAGAGATAAGATTTCCATCAGATATTCGATTGCAGTCTATTTATTTTGGTTTTTTAATAATTCGCTTAATATGATGCGACAAAGCGTTTCATGTGCGTTCATTTTGCTCGGAACAATTATTTTACTATTAAAATCTAAGAGCAAAATAGGAGCACTGATATCCTTTGCCATAGCTGTACTGTTCCATAGATCTGGATTTTATGGAACAATCCTTGTGCTAAGTGTCTATATGGCTTCAAAAATCGGTCGGAAAAAACTGAGAATTTTGATTTATGGATTTATTTTATTAATCCCTAAACTGATGACAAGCTTTGTGCTTTTTCTATACTCTAATGGAATATTTAAAGACCCGCATATTTTGTATTATTTTGATGTGTTTTTTATGAATCGCTCAACAAATCTAGTAGGATTCATCAACCCATTTTCGCTGTACTCCATTACCTATCTAGTTACATGCATAGTACTTTTACTGATGCCTTCATTATTTAGATATGATTTTTTTACAAAGGTGAAGATTAGCCGTGATAAAGATGAACTAGTTGGAATATTAACCAGTTTTAATCTGTCTGGGTTCTTGATTTATATTGTGTTGTTATTAAGCATGCGAACAATGTATGGAAACCGCTTTTCTATATTCTTTGATTTCTTCTATATTGTTTCTATTCCGCTAGCTATTAATGGAAATAGAGCTAGGTTAAAAGGACAACTTCTCATAATGATTTTATTCATCCTTTGGGCTGTATGGATTATGAGAATGGGATGGAGTGGGTCTTCATTATATAAGATAGGATGATACATATGAATGGCAAGAAACTGATTAGTATAATAATACCTTTTTACAATACACCTATAGATTTGTTTGAAAAATGCATTGAAAGTGTTGTTCAGCAGGACTACAAGAATACCGAAATACTTGTAATTGATGATGGAAGCTCACCGGAAAATTTAAATAATATTTTGACAATAACAAAGAAAGACTCTAGAATTCGCGTTATTAGTCAGAAGAATGGTGGTGAAGGAGCCGCTAGAAACACAGGCATCAATGAAGCTCAGGGAGAGTATATTGTGTTCGTGGATTCAGATGATGGCCTTGGATATGAATGGTTGAGCTATGCAATGAGCGTTGTGGATAATTCACAGGCAGAGATTGTTAGTGGGAAGGTTGTAAGGGTTACAAGTATTCCAAACAGAGAAGATGCAGAGGCTGAAGAGCAAGCATCTTTCACACAGTTGGATAGGAATAGATTTTGGGAACTCCAAAGAGATTTTTTATATTTTTCTTCAGATCTGCAAAAGGACCTCCCTTCACTTGATCCAGGAGTATGTTCCAAGTTGATAAAAAGGAGTTGCATTGGTGACTTGAGATTTCCTGTTGGCATAAAACTGAGTTCAGATCAAGTCTTTAACCATTGTTTACTTAATAAAGCGGAAAAATATGCACTGACAAACAAAATCTCATATTATTATGTCTCAAACTCCGAATCAGTCTCACACGTATATCAACCTAAAGCTGCAAATTACATGATGCAATCAATGAGGCTAATACGTGATCAACTTATCGATAATAAAGAGGTAAGTCAAGCATTTTACTATAGGGTTCTTGCGGAGATAACAGAAGCCATACAATATGCATACTTTTCGGATAAGAATAAGCTGTGCTTAAAAGAAAAAGTACAAGGGGTCAGATACGCTGGATCTATAGATGTAGTAAAAAATTCCTTGGCTATAATGGACATAAATTCATTACCCAATAGACAATGGAAATTAAAGGCATGGCTGTTAAAACATCAGTTTTATGCCCTATTTGTTGTTCTCAAAATGATTTCAGATATTGGTGAAAAGAGATAAGTGTATGATACCAAAGATAATTCACTATTGTTGGTTTGGTGGTAATCCGTTAACGGATGATGCTAAAAAGTGCATAGCATCATGGAAGAAATATTTCCCAGAATATGAAATTAAAGAGTGGAATGAATCCAATTTTGATGTTAATAGTTGCAATTACGTAAGAGAAGCCTATTCTGCCAAGAAATGGGCATTTGTAAGCGACTATGCCCGTTTCTGGATTTTATACAAATATGGTGGTTTATATTTTGACACCGATGTTGAAGTAATTAAATCTATGGATGATCTTATAGAAAAGGGGTCGTTCATGGGCGAAGAAGCGGGGGCAGAAGAACTTCCAAAAGAACTATGTAATCCAGGACTTGGACTTGCAGCTGAATCGGGGCTTGATTTATATAAGGAGATACTTGAATACTATCAAAGTCAGCATTTTATAAATCCGGATGGCACCAACAATTTACATACTGTTGTAGAAAGAACAACAGAGATCTTAAAAAGACATGGATTCAAGGGCGATGGAACAATTGAACATGTGGATGGAGTGGATATCTACCCCTCAGAATATTTTTGCCCGATGAATTATATAACTAGGAAAATGAATATAACGTGTCAGACGCGTTCGATTCATCACTACAGTGCAACGTGGCAGAGTACGTTAGAAAAAATTATATATAAAATAGAACTATGTGATAAAGGGAAAAAATCCTCAGAGTATAAACTACGAAGATTAGCATCTCTTCCTTTTAGAGTTATAAACAAATATAAAAAGCATGGTATGCGCGGAGTCATTGATACGTTAAAAAGATAGTAATAGCTAATTGAAGATAGTGAGATAGACAATGCTTATATTGGAAATTTATAGAAAATTTAAATATGGAATTCGGTATAGTTCAGAATCTTATATTTCGCATTTAAGAAAGATTGGTGTGGGTATTGGCAATAGGACTACGATATTTGATCCACGTTCTACAATCATCGATGAATCTCGTCCTTGGCTTATTAAAATAGGGGATGATGTTCAAATTACGGCAGGAGTGACAATACTTACACATGGTTATGACTGGTCCGTTTTAAAGGGCGTTTATGGTGAGGTTCTCGGTTCGTCGGGGGGGGGTGGAGATCGGAAACAACGTCTTCATTGGAATGCACAGTACCATTTTAAAAGGTGTGCACATCGGACAGAATGTTATTATAGGTGCCAATTCATTAGTCAATAAAGATATTCCAGATAACTGTGTAGCTGCTGGTAATCCGTGTAGAAAGATCATGGATCTATCAGAATATCATCAGAAGCGAAAGAAAGCACAACTTAAAGAGGCAACAGAACTGGTACAATTATATAGGGAGAGAAAAGGAAAGGAACCTGATGAGAGAGCATTACATGAATTTTTTTGGCTCTTTTCCGATGATCCGGACAATCTTCCAGAGCTGTGGAAACATATGAATTCTCTAATAGGTAATGAAGCTTTAACAAATGAGGTTATGAAAAAACATCAAAAGAGTTTTACTGATATGGATGATTTCTTAAAAAGCATTAAATGAGGCCAGATTGTTCATCAATACAAAAAGAAAAGCTATTGGCTTACATATCCAGAATCAATGAACAAAACACGATGCTTGTGAAAAGAAGTTGCTGAAATATAGATAGGAATGCGAATCATGTCTCTAAAGAAAACTGCTAAAACTATATATCGCTTAACAGCACCATTTCATGTATCTCGCTCACATATGACAATGGCGATAGCTCGGCAGATTTTATCGGACTACACACCAGATCCTTTCACAACTTGTCTTACAAACAACCCCTTAAATCTTCGATATGATCTGCAGATAATTGTTCCTGCTTATAATGCGGAGCGGTTTGTAGCTGAAGCCTTGGAATCTGTGCTCACACAGAAAACTAAATATTCCTACATCATTTCAGTAGTGAATGATGGATCTACAGATAAGACACCAGAGATTCTTAGATCATATGAGATGAAGTATCCTGATCGGATGGAAGTGATCAATCAGGAAAACCGAGGATTTTCTGGCGCAAGAAATGCTGCGTTGAAGGTGTTGAAGGGTAGATATATCACTTTTCTTGATTCCGATGATGTTATGGCAGGAAGTGCAATCGAGGCACTACTAGATAAAGCAGACGGTAAAGATATTATCCAAGGTGGGTGGTATACATTCGAACAATCTGGGGGGGGGTACGCCGCAGGAAGTTCATCAACTCTCGGGTTATCCTTGGGGAAAGCTTTTTAAGGCTGAAGTTATGGAGCATTTTCAGTTCCCGGAAGGATATTGGTTCGAGGATACTCCAATTTCTTTCATGCTGTATGGAGCAGGATACAGTTCGAAGATCATTCCAGATGTGGTTTATGGCTATCGGTTAAACCCGGATGGCATCACAGCAAAAAGTGGAGAATCAAAGCGAAGCGTGGAGAGCTATTACATCACGGAATTATGCCTTAGAGAATTCCCACAGTTTGGAGTGAAGTATGACAAACGGGCATATGAATATTTCCTTCGTCAGTGTCAGATGAACTGGTCAAGGACCAGGAAGCGGCCGAAAGAGATAAGAGAGGCAATTTTTGTGCTGGAATGTGGACTAAGGGAAAAGTATTTCAAGGATCAGCATAGTAAAGTGAACATAGATATAGAGTTGGCGCTTCGGAAGAAGCAATTTCACAAATTTGAAGTGCTGGCAAGGACGAGACGATAAGTAAAGACAGATGGAAAGACAAGGTAAATACAAATATTTAGTAAAAAACATAGGACTATTGACGTTGAGCAGTTTTGCAACGAAGCTGCTGAGCTTCTTTTTGGTACCTTTATATACGAGTATTCTTACAACAGCCGATTATGGTACCTATGATCTCTTTAATACAACAGTCGGGGTGCTGATCCCAATTCTGACGCTCAATGTGCAGGATGGTGTTATGCGCTTTGCGATGGATAAGAATTACGATCGTAGAGCTATTGTGACGGTAGGATTTCGCTATATTCTTATTGGAACTACAATAACGGCTGTTGGCTTGGGCATTAATGGTGTTTTTGGCTTCAGTAGTTTAGCTAAGACATATTGGATCTTTTTTTTACTGATGTTCATTTCTCAGGCACTGGGTGGCATGATTCCATATTATATCCGTGGAATTGACCGGATTGCAGATCTTTCTGTATCTAGCGTTATAGCATCTGCTGTTACTATTGCCTGTAATATTTTATTTTTAGTTGGCTTTAAATGGGGGCTTGTTGGTTACTTCTTAGCAAATATCATTGGTCCAATGATCCAAAGTTTATATCTTGTGGTTCGGGCTCATATGTTTACGGATACTCATCTGCTCCGTTCATATAAAAAAGAGTCAACAGAAATGCTGACATACTCCCGACCACTGATTGCTAACAGCATTGCTTGGTGGGTAAACAATGCATCCGATAGATATGTAGTCGTATTTTTCTGTGGAGTAGCTGCCAATGGAATCTATTCTTTGGCTTCTAAAATTCCATCTATTTTAAATATATTCCAGACGATTTTTAGCCAGGCTTGGACTCTTTCTGCCGTCAAAGACTTTGATCCAGAGGACAAAGGAGGATTCTTTGCTAATACGTATAGGGCATACAATTGCTTGATGACGGTTATGTGTTCAGCAATTATTGTAGGAGATAAAATATTAGCACATTTTCTTTATGCTAATGACTTCTATGTTGCTTGGAGATATGTACCATGGCTTACAATCGCTATTGTATTTGGAGCACTTTCTGGATACATCGGAGGATTCTTTACAGCTGTTAAGGATTCCAAAATTTTTGCTCATTCTACTATCGTGGGTGCTGTCACTAACATTATCCTGAATTTGATCTTTACTCCAATCATGGGGCCGCTGGGAGCTGCCATAGCCACTACGATTTGCTATGTTGAAGTATGGGCTTTTCGTTTGTATCATTCAAAGAAATATATTAAACTTAAAATTAATTTGGTCAGAGATATCTTTTCATATCTTATCTTGGCTGCACAGTCTGTAGTACTTCTGATTGCTACAACTGATGTGCTTTTATATGGCCTTTTAATTGCTGGATTTTTAGCAATATTAGTTTCATATATTTCTGATATTAAGTTGCTGCTTAGAAAGATATTGAAAAGAGAATGACGATGAAAATTGGAGTTATCACATGGTTTCACTATGAGAATTATGGCACTATTTTGCAGGCAGCGGCATTGCAGGAATATTTGAAATCTATAGATACTGAGCCTGCATTGATAGAGATTCCATTTTATCAGATAGATAGCCGTCAGATAAAAGTGAACTTTTCTGAGCGTGTTAAGAGCCATATTTCCAATAAAATTGTTAGTAAGAGGTTTGGAAAATATTTTGCCGCTAAGTCAAAAAAATTCCATGATGCTATTTATGCCAAATATAATGTGATGCCGATTGAAGATACATTTTCAAAAACATGCAATATGTTTGATTTACTAATCTGCGGAAGTGATCAGATTTGGAGCCCGTACTGGTATAATGATTTCTATTTTGCTAATTTCCCGGACATTACAGCACCAAAGATTTCTTATGCTCCCAGTATTGGTGTGAAAGAAATTCCACCGTATTTACAAGGGACTTATTACAGTACGTTAAAGCACTTCAATAAGCTGTCTGTGAGAGAAGAGAGTGCGAGAAAAGAAATTGAACGCATTACAAGCCTTTCCTGTCAGACAGTCTTGGATCCTGTGTTTTTACTAGATAGAAATCAGTGGTTGGAGGTTATAGAAAACGTACAGGATTTGAAGTCGGATTATATCTTTTGCTATATGCTGGACGATAATGAGAATCACTGGAAGGCAATTCATGAATTCGCATCTAAGCATAATATGAAGCTTGTCATTATTCCGATGAAGAGCGGTTCTTATCTTGAAAAGGGAGAGCACTGTTATGATGCGGGTCCTTATGAATTTTTGAACCTGATAGCAAATGCTAGATATGTATTAACCGACTCATTTCATGCAAGTGCTTTTTCTATTATTTTGCAGAAACAGTTTTATGTGTTTGAACGAACAGCAAAAACAGATGCACATTCGCAGAATTCGAGAATATATAATTTACTGGAAATCAGTGGCTTGAATGACAGAATACAGGAATTTAACAATAAGAGAATTCAAGAGACTGAGGATATTGATTACCAGAAAGTAAACCTCAGAATGGGCCCTTTCATTCAGAAGTCTAAAAAATATCTGAAAGATGCAATTAAAGATGTTTCAGTAAGGAAGTAGTATTTATGGATAAAGTTTCAATTATTGTAGCTATCTACAATTCAGAAAAATTTCTTAGAAAAAATATAGAATCTATCATCAATCAAACTTATAAAAATCTTGAGATCATTCTTGTGGATGATGGTTCACCAGATGGATGCCCAGCAATTTGTGATGAGTATGCTGCAAAAGATGACCGCATTGTAGTTATTCACAAGAAGAATGGTGGTACTTGCGAAGCAAGAAACTATGGACTTGCCCGTATGACCGGAGAGTATGTCTCTATAATAGACGGAGATGATTGGCTTGAGCCAGATTATGTAGAATACTTGATGAATCTAATTAAAAAGACAGATTCAGATATGGCTATCACAGATCATATTTTCACTACCAGAGATAGAGAACAGGTAAAGAATGATAGTATTGAAACCTGGACAAATGAGGATACAGCTACGGCAATTATTTATCCTCGATTTGCTATTGGACCTTGGAACAAGATGTATAAGGTCAGTATGCTGAAAGAGCATAATCTTACATTTTCAGTACCATGGTCTGGCGAGGGCTTGTATTTTTCTTGCATGGCAGCACAATATTCGAATCATGTTGGAGTAGGCCATAAGAAAATCTATAATTATCGGTTAAACAATGCTGGAAGTGGACTTACCCATTACCGTGTAATTATGGGTACAAACGCCCTTGCTAATATAAAGAATATTGGAAAGGTATCAGTCATTCGCACCCCTAAGTTCATGCATGCCGTTCAATGGCATATCTGGAAAAACTACAATTATGTATTATTCTTGATAATTGCAACAAACTCTCAGCAAGAAAATAAAGAGCTCTATGATGATTGCTTAAAAAACATACGAAAGAGAATGCCGCGAGTATTAATTGATTCCAGCTATTTTGGCCTTAAAGGGAAAATGCGTATGCTGATGCAAGGACTGATGCCTGTTGCATACGCAAAAAGGGAACTTCAAAAGCAAAGAGATGCCCTTGCCAAGGATACAATGGAGTGATGAATTATGGGTATAAAGGGCGCAGTTTTATCTATTATAAGAGCAACAAGAGAAAAGAAGATCATTCCAGTTGAGAAGCCGGTATCAGAGCAGAAGATGCTTGAGGGAAAAGTAGCCCTGATTTCTGGTGGCAGCGGAGGCATTGGAATATCTATTGCAAAAGAATTACATGCGTGTGGATGCAAGGTTATTCTGGGCGGAACGAATGCCGCGAAGCTTGAAAAATGTAAAGAGAAATTTTCTGACGGAGGGGTTGAGTCCGTTATCTTCAACCTATCAAACACAGATTCTATTGTTCCTACTATCAAAGAAGCGGAAGGTAAGTTTGGTGCTATTGATATCTTCGTCAACTCTGCTGGTGTTCATAGTGAGAATGCTAATTTTTGGACGATGACACCTGCAGAATATGACCGTATTATGGATATCAATCTGAAAGGTGTATATTTCGCTTGTGTTGAAATGGCAAAATACTGGAAGAGGAATCATAGGAAAGGCCATATTCTCCTGATTTCTTCTTCCAGAGGGTCAGAACCTGCTTGGTCACCATATGGTATTTCAAAATGGGGAATCAATGGTATGACAAAGGGCTTGGCGGAAATTCTGACGCCGGAAGGAATCATTGTAAATGCCATCGCTCCCGGGTCAACTGCCACACCGCTGCTTGGAATTCATGAGGGAGACAGCATTTATTCAGAGGATAATAAACTCGGAAGAATGATTGTTCCGGATGAGATTGCCACATACGCGAAATTACTTGTTAGCGATGCAGGTGATATGCTTGCAGGCGAGACGATTCACATCTCTGGCGGCAGAGGAGTGTGGGACATTAGGTGATTCAATATTCCGGGCTCAGGGTACCGCCTTTCGCTTCATTCTGTCCGGAATACTGATACGGTAGATATCTCTCCTCACAAGTACTCTCGGATCGGACCTGCCCCGCAATTATTAATGTATTGAGGTGAATTTGATTTATTGTTTAAAAAGTATATTTCC
>NZ_JBQHUZ010000012.1:0-36007 GCF_052064775.1 Oribacterium sp. HCP28S3_H8
TTCTTAGATCTGGTCGAGCCGAACATAATGTCCGCAATCGCATCGAATATAGAGTCCATATCTTCCCAAAGAAGCATGGATGTAACAATGGTGCTCCGGACACGTTATATTATTCAGATCAATATAGGCGTTCATATCATCCTTGCTAAGATAATCCATGTTGCCGCACGTTGGCCATTCTCCAACTTCTCGGTCAAAGCCGATCGGCTGTCATCAATCAAGCGTGTATCGAGACTCGTAAGCGATTTGATCATTTCAATCGTATGCTTTCCAGTGATACGGAAGACCAATGGGAAGATCGTATAATATCCCGTGTTCTTATCTGTGAATAGTCCCTTGAATTCTGGGACACCATACCAGATCACTGTATCGTCAACCGCAAGGAGCGGAAAAATAGCATCTTCGCTGGCCCATGTGAATTTCTTCCATTCATCAGGAAGCGCCTTATAATCCGATGCTTTGCACAGGATTTTCACCCCATGCTGACGTTCATGATTCAACAATTCCGGAATTACTGATCCCGGTTTGCGTTCTCCGGCGGGCAGAGACACGATGATTTGATTTTGTGCTCTGCTGATGTCATCTATCAGTTGATCTTTGATCTCCTTCCTGTTCCTGAATCCTTTGATATTTCTCCCAAAAGAAAGACCATCTATAATTGTCCGTATAGAATCCCCATTTCAATAATCCTCCATCGGCACTATTCCATCAAATATTGTTATGTCAAATTAGCGAGTGATCTCATGACAAGATCTACGTCCTGGTTCTCAAGCTCCTGAATGACATGCAGGTACGTCTTCTGTGTAGTCGTCATGCTGGCGTGTCCCAGTCTTCTTGCTACACTGCCAACAGAGACACCTGCATACAGAAGAATGGAAGCATGCGTATGGCGCAATCCATGTACAGAAATAACCGGAATTTCCAATTTTTTACAATACCGCTCCAGAATATCATTCACCGTGGAGTTGTATACCTTCTTATCCGTTGCAAAGATCGGTTTGTCCGACGGCAGATCTTTGACAAGAGAAGCGAACTGCATGACCACCTGCCAGTCGATCTGAATTTTGCGGACAGAGGAACGGTTTTTCGTTGGTGCGAAACCTCCACCTTCCTTATAATTCCATGTTTTGTTTACTGATACCGTCTGGTGTGCAAAGTCAAAATCTGCCGGTGTAATCGCCAACGCCTCCGAGAATCGCATTCCAGTCTTTGCCACCAGCAGAATAAACCAGTCCCAGTTGACCTCGCTGCCAAGCGTCAAACTTTTCAAAAGCGTATGAAGCTCAAACTGGTTCAGATACTTTTTCTTCTTATCAGCAGGCGTACATCCCTTAATAATCACTTTCCTTGTAGGGTCCCGCGGAATCAGTCCCTCATCAACAGCATCCAGAATTGCTCCCTTCAACTGATGATGAAAATCCATGGTTGTCTGCCGCTCGTGCTCCTTGGCATATTCGTTAATGATCTGCTGATAGCCCGTTCTCGTTACATCACATAGTTTCAGGTCCGGTGCGAGTTTCTCAATCCATGTGAGACTCATCCTGTACTTTGAGAGCGTCACATCACGAATGGCTCCCTCCTTATATACGGAAATCCAATTCCGATAATAATCCTTCAGCTGATCGGTCGCTTTAAATTCATCAGACATTTTCTGCTCCTTTCTATGCCGATGAAGGACCGATCTTTCTTTTATTTTTCATCCTTCTTGTCCGGATCCGGAATATCGCAGCCATCCGACAGAATAAAGTCCGTCAGGAGCTTATCCACGCGGTTATTGACCATAAAGGGAGGGAGTTTCTTCCCATCCACCTTGGTGAAATACTCCTGTGCCTTTTCCCGAACTACCGTTGCCTTCAGTGTATCAAAACGCCCATATTCATTCAGTTTGTTCTTTGTCACATGTGCTTCCATCATACCGGTAAGCAGCTTTTCAGAGAGGCCAAGGTATTTGACTACTCTATGAACCTGTTCGGACTTGGCGTTTTTTGCATATACAACGATGTAATCATGGAAGCTCTTGCCAGGCTCAAGGTGTGCATCGCCGGTCTGTACATCATGCAGGAAAAGGTTTGCAAATTTCTGATCGTCCTGTGAAAGAAAGGCAAACGACTTATGGAGCTCTTCCAATGTGTTCTCCAGATCCTTTGGATCAATGTTCGGATCGGTCAGCTGCTTCTTATACTTCTCAAACCTCGAGTTCATGTAATCATTGTCTATAACGCCGGTATTCTGTTCCGTGAGATACGGATCAATCGGGAAAGTCACTTCCGGATCCGGATCTCCATCACCGCCGCCTCCTGTTCGCAGCTCTTTATAACGCTGCAGAAGGATCTCATATTGCTCCTCTGTTGGAATCAGCTTGATCGTTTCGTTATTTCTTTCATCCTCAGGGTCCATCTTGGCAGAGTATTCTCTCTGATCCCACCGGAATCCCTGAATCCGTGCCGCCTGCAGATAAGTCGAGAATTCACGGAAGAGCTTTGCAAATTTTGCTTTCGCTGGAATATCCTCCGGCAAGCGATCCATATCTGCAATGCCCGCATTTATGAAAATATCTCTCATATCGACAAATGTCACATTCATATGCGTCACATTCTCTGGAAGATGATCCGCAAAGAGCCCCTGCGGCCGATCACCAGAATAGAGCCTGACAGCATCCTCAATGTTCCGCTTCATGGTATGCGGCATGCGGTAATAACGGATAGTACCGAACGGCTTCTCATTGATATTGAAGAGTCGGTTCGTTCTCGAAAATGCCTGAATCAGGTTCTGGTAGACCAGCACTTTGTCGAGATACAGCGTATTGATCCACTTTGAATCGAATCCCGTGAGCATCTGATTGACAACGATCAATAGGTTGAGCTGTTCTTCCGGCTTCACACGCTCATAAGGCTTCTTGTGCGCCAGTCTTGCCGAAACATCTTTTTTGAATGCGGCATACCTTCCGATATCAAAGTTCTGCCCGAAGATCCGGTTATAGTCCTCCAGCATCTCCTTCAGACCGTCTTCTTTGTCCAGAGACTTCTTTCCACCTTCATTGTCGATTGTCGGGTCAAATAGTCCTGTTACCTTGAAATCCGGATATTTTGCACGGAAGATCCGATAGTAGCGCACTGCCTCCGGAATGCTGGAGGTTGCAAAGATGGCATGAAATTTACTGTTCCGACTGAGTGTCAGCCAACCAGACATGATATCGTCAACTACCGTATTCTCATACTCATCCGTCTGCCAGGCTTCCGCGCCAATATAGTCCTCTATTCCTTTCTGGTAATGACCATCCTGCTGCTTGTAACCGGCCATCGGCACCTCTGCAGAAGACATGAAATGATAAAATTTTCTGCTCTTCACGGGATCAGCAACTGCCTGCTCTTCTGTCTCAGCCTTTGCTTCCTGAAGAGCTACCATTTTTCGAAGGTCCTTATCCTTGTAAACCAGAACCATTGTCGGATCAAAGCCGAGCACGTTTTTGTCCCGGATTCCATCCGCAATACTGTAGCGGTGAAGCTCATCACCGAAAATATCTGCCGTTGTGCTCAGTGCCTGCTCGTTTTCCGTAAAGACAGGCGTCCCTGTAAAGCCAAAGAATAATGCATTAGGGAAGGTTGCCTTGATAGTCGAAAGCATCTCTCCAAAGGTGGACCTGTGGCACTCATCAATGATAAAGACAAGGCGCTTCTTCTTCATCTCTTCCAGGTCTTTGGAGCGCATCTTGCTGGCAGCATCCTCTTTGATATTGCTCATCTTCTGAATGGAAGAGACAATCAGCGTATTCTTTGGATCCGTACTCTTCAGTTTGGAAATGAGCGTAATGGTATCCTCTGTCTCCTGCACATCATCTGCATTGTCTGCAAAGGCGCGGTATTCTTTCAGCGACTGTGTGCCGAGCTCGATCCGGTCCATCAGGAACACGACCTTGTCCGCATCCTTGGAATTGGCGATCAGTTGCGCAGATTTAAACGAAGTCATGGTTTTACCAGAGCCCGTCGTATGCCATACATATCCACCGAGCTGATTCCCTTCTGTCCAGTCGTTCTTTGCTACACGGTCGGAAATCTTGTTGGCGGCATAATACTGGTAGCTCCGCATGACCTTCAGTACGCCATCAGAATCATCTGCTACGGTGTAGAAGCCAATCAACTGATGTGCCATAGGAATGGACAGAAGCCTCTCCACAACCTGTTTCCAGTTGTTAATCGGATCATTGTTCAGGTCTGCCCAATGGAAATAAAAATCTGAATTGAATTTTCCATCCGGACCGGGGTTTGCAAAATAGAGTGTTTCCTCCGGATTCATAGCCACAAAAACCTGAACAAGTGAGAACAAGCCGGTGAAAACACCCTCGTGCGCATACTTTTCAATCTGATTGACCGCCTCCTGCACAGGTACGCCAGAGCGCTTCAGCTCAATGTGAAAGACCGGCATGCCGTTGATCAGAAGCATCAGATCCCCGCGGCGGTCCTGCAGCACCTTCTCATGCCTTGGGAACAGCGGCTGCTCCACAATCTGATAGCGGCTCTGCCCGGCAGCAATTTCCATGCGGTCATAAATTTTCAGGCTGACCTCCTTGCCATAGTGAAGTTTATCAGCCGGATTTTTACGGATCAAAGATACTGTCTTGCCATTGATAAAACCATTCAAGGCGAGAGGTGTGCGCAGTGCCCTGATCTGCTCCAGGAGCTCGTCCATCTCCTCAGGAATAAGCGGGCAGTCATTCAGACGGTCGATATCACGATTGTTCTCAAAGAGAATGTTGGCCCAGTTCTGGATCAGATCCTTCTCCATGGGTTCATAGATTACATTCTTCTCCCAGCCATAACTCTGTAGTGCAGCGATAACCGCTTTCTCAAAGTCGGCTTCTTTTTCAAAATGATCCATATAAAAAGCTCCTGTTAATGCAAATTTGTGTCCTGTTCAGCTTTCGATGATGAAGGGTGATAAGGTTGTCGAGTCGCTTGAAAAATGCACCAATTTGCTGCTGCTCAGCGTATTGGGGAACCATAATGTTCTTTGCTAACAGCTCATCTTTAGTTATGCCTTTAATCGATGTTCCTTGTACTGCATTCAGCTCTGATTGCAACTTTTTATATAAGGCATAAACCGTGAAAAGAGGTTCTGCATTGAGCTTGCTCAATGATAGGAAATCTTGGCTTGTAGCATAGGAATACGGCATAAATGCGAGCTTTCCAACACCTACACGGGTAATAATTGCTATTGAGTTTCCCGGTATGAGTTGAGCAGCGGAATTGTTTAATCCATCCTGAGTTATCCACTTTCTTGGTTCTACGCCAAGCAGCTTACCATCCACTACATCAGAGGACTGTATCCACGGAATATCTCCGTTCCAATATGCCTCATTTGATGTTGTAGGAGTACCTCCTCCATAGGTCCTTTCAGCCAAATCCGACACCTTACGCTGTTCCCAATCATCAGTGAAGCCTTTGAAGCGAATTTTGGGTTTTTTCATATTATTCATGTGCTTCACCTCCTAGAAGTTTCTGAAGTTCACGGATTCCTGCCATGTCAGCTTCAGTTCCGGTTAAATCAGAGAGCATGGTAGAAAGCGAATCTTCTGTGTCCCGAATTTTTTCTTCCAGATCGCTCATCGTAACAGAATATTTACCTGCCAGCATCTCGATGTTTTTTGTAAATGCATCTACCATGCTGTCTGCGAGAGAAAGTATGCCGGTTTCAACCGGCGCTGCCCATTTTTCATGAAAAAGTTGCCGAACTTGCGCATCAGTCAAGCTTTTGATCGTATCTTTTGTTTTCAGATGGAGGCTTTCCTCATCGGATTTAATCTCGGCCTTTAGCTTTTTCTCTTTATCATTCAATGCCTCAGCCTGTCTGAGCGTCTGAATCAATGTCTTATTGTCTGCGCCATCCTCTTTCAGCGTCTTGATGACGCCCTTGATATTCTTGACGACGAAGGCATCATTCGTGTCATTCAACGCGTCAGATATTGAATCCTTGTCATCCTCACTAAGGGATTCAATCAGCTCATCGTAGCTAGACGGAATCTCGGCAAGCTCATTTTCCTTCTCTGTCAATGCGTTAAGAGCATCTTTCAGGCAGACACGCTCCACGAGGTCGAATGGCAGAATATGCCCTTTCCAGCCCTCCTGAACCTCGACATCCTTTCCGTTCTTTTTCTTCACGACCATATTAGGGTCGACCTGTGTCACTGCCTTCATGCCCTCTGTCTGAATCAACTCGAGGTCTCCTGCAATGCCCGGGAATGCTCCCTCAAAAATCTCATATGCCTGATAAGGATCAAGAAGCGGAATATCCTTGAATCTTTTGAAAATACTGGCAGCCAGTTCTTCCTCCGTCCTCGGCACAGAAAGAGTCTCGGCCTGATCGATCAGTACTCTGTCCATTTCATCGCCAAAATCTGAGAAGGCAGCCTTATAGTGTTCGCAGAAGCGCCGCACATCCTCATTGCTGCGGATTGTCGCTTTGATGTTGTCGGTGTGAAGAGAAAGATAACCCCTATCTCCAGTGAACAGTTCATCCTTCAGGCTAGGGAAGACTCTCCAGAACTGATCAAAACTCTTGAGTTCATCTTTCGGGATTCCTCCAAACATAGTGGCATAAATGTCATAGCTTTCTGCCTCTTCAGAGGAATCAACATAACGCGGAATGTTAAGGTTGTAATCATTTGCACGGATTTCTTCACGACTTACTACGCGGGAATATTTCGGCGTCGTGCGGCGTTCCCGGACGGTATCTGCGATTCTTCGGATATCTGAAGCGCGAAGCTTGTTGTTCTTGCCTTCCTTTGCAAACCCCTTAGATGCATCAATGATCAGGACGTCAGTATTTTCACGCTTCTGCCGCAGAACCATGATGATAGTCGGAATGCCTGTGCCGAAGAAAATATTGGCAGGAAGACCGATGATCGCATCAATGTTGTTCTGCTCAATCAGATTCTTTCGAATCGTACCTTCCTCTCCGCCACGGAAGAGAACGCCGTGCGGAAGGACAATAGTCATGATTCCATCTGGTTTCAGATGATAGAGATCATGAAGAAGGAACGCATAGTCCGCCTTGGATTTCGGTGCGAGACCGTATCTTGCATAACGCGCATCATTTTCTTTTCCTGAAGGATCCCATCGCTGCGAATATGGAGGATTCGAAACAACCGCATCCACATAGAGCGGTTCATATGTTCCCGTCGGATCAGTATCATCAAAATATGGCCAGTCCTCTTCCAATGTGTCACCGTTTCTGGTTACGATATTGTCCGGCAGAATGCCGCGCATAACCAGATTCATACGGGTCAGGTTGTATGTATTGGCTTTGAGCTCCTGCGCGTAATAACGAATATGATCTGCATTGCCCATGTATTTTGCCGCAGTCTTGCCGATGTTGATGAGGAGGCTCCCGGATCCTGACGTAGGATCATAGATTTTTATTTCGCTGCGTCCTTTCAGATGATTGGCAACAATCTCAGACATGAGAAGAGACACCTCGTGAGGGGTGTAGAATTCTCCTGCTTTCTTACCGGCATTGGCAGCGAAATTGGAGATCAGATATTCATAAATGAAACCGAGAACATCGTAATCCTGTTTACCGTTCATTGGGATCTCATCGATCAACTGAATGAGGTCACTGACAGCCTTTGTCTGAGATTTTGTGTTCTCTCCCAGTTTTGACAATCCTGTTTCCAGTGTATTGAAGATGCCTTCAAAAACTTTCTTATGCGATTCAGAGATCAGTCGATTAAAGGAAGACAGGCCCGTGCGAACATTATCTACCGAAAAATCCGATCCCATGTGAATCCATGTGGAGAAGAGATCCTTGTAAGCAATGAAATAGCCGAGACTCTGCTGTGCACTGGACTTGCTGGAATACTGATCGTCAGCCTCTTCGTTTACATATTCCCGGATGCTGTCTTTATCGTATCCTCTATCCAGGAGCCAGTGCTCCTCTTTGTCGGAAAGATATTTATAGAAAATGAAGCCAAGGATATAGTCCTTGTACTCATTTGCCTCGATCTTTGACCGCATTCTGTTCGCGGACTCCCAGATCTTCGCAGCCAGCTGTTGCTTATTCATTAACCTGTTCCCCCTGTTTCTTTATTCGTCTCGGATCTTCTGGTTTCTTTGCCTCTTTGGGAATCAGCCAGGTTTTACCTTTCTTCTCTGCTCCCGCGACACGACCTTCGCTGCAAAGCAGTGATACTCTCCGGCTGGATATTCCCCAGACCTTAGACATTTCCATACTGGTGAGGTAATCCATTTCTCCATCCTCCAATAGGTGTGAAGACAATGCTGTTGGTTTCAGTATAATCATATATCTGAATAGATGCTACCCTTTTTCTTAATCATAACGATAGTTTTGAACAATGATGAAATAGAAAGTAGCGGGTAACAAGGTATCCTCTGCTCTTTCCTTCCTGCATCTTCCGGTTGATATCGATCAGAAGGTCAAAGTCCTTCCCGTCCGCCGGAATCTGCGAAAGATTGCCGCGCTTCATCAGCGCAGTCATTTGTTCGTCATAGTGCAGATATCTTGATCGTCTTGCCATTTGCCTTCCTCCTTCTCATGGCATAAAAAATGACCGACGCCTTTCTTCTCGAAAAGCAATCGGTCTAAAGTAATTAGCATCTGTCTTGCCAACTTCATGTATAGTTGTGGTTCATTGCCGGAAATTCCGGCGACTAAAAACCGGAAGCACAATTTGCACTGGCTTCCAGCTGGTAATTACTGTTCATTTATTCAGGCACATACAAACTGGGATTTGACTTTCCTATTTTCTTAAAATCTCATGTGGAGCTTCTATTTCATTTGCCAAGGTATGCTCAGTTAATTCTGACATCAATTTCAATTTTTTATTAATCAATGGTCGCATACAATTAGGAACATGTTCCTGATGCGCTCTGTGGATCGCTACACATTCCTTACAGTTTCCGTGATAACGACAGGCTTTCAGGCAAGGACAGTGATCTTTGTCTTTATACTCCTTACGAAATTCCGCTGCAAATTCTTCTTGCAGTCTCAGTCCCTCGACACGGTTTCCCTTATGAAATTCTACCATTGCATCCAGTTCTTTCTGGTTCCCTTCAATCTTCATGTTATTATAGCGCCTCCATTTCAACTATTCCTCATTTTCTGATAAATCCCGATTTTGCGTCATCCCGACAAACGGGAATTTGTTTGTACAATGTTCAAGATATAACTGTTATTATGTCTTGATTAGAGTACAAACTCATATAAGAGGAACTTCCTCGGTACTCCAATATCAACATATGTGATTTCAACCTTATCCACATACTTAAATCCAAACGACATATACATTTTCTGTGGAATATCATTTCCCTCTATGCAATCAAGACGAATTGATTTAAGGTTTCTTTCCCTTGCTGTGTCTATTGCGTGTTGAACTAACTGCTTCGAGTATCCACGACCTCCATATTCCGGAAGGACACGCAAGGCATGAAGAACTACTGTCTCGTTATCATTTGCATCAATAAGCCATTTAACTGTGTGATACGCCTCATCACGATCATGATTCATAATATACGCCGCAACAATTCGACCATCTTCAATACCGATAAACTGATTTCTCTCTTTGATTGCATCCTTGATCATTTCATCTGGAGGAAAACCGCCTTTATCTCCCTCCGGCAGAAAATCTTTTCCGCTCAAAACCTTACACATACCGTCATAAAAATGTCGCAATTCTATAAAATTTTTCTCTTCTGCATATCTGATAATCATAGAAATCTATCCCTCCAACTTCCGATTTATATTTCTCTTTTATGTCTTTCGATCAGTAAAAGGATAAACATGCCTGACCATATGACCCACGCGATCAATATTCCCTTTATAGGAAAAATGAAGTCAATAACAGCTCCAATGAAAAAGGGAATCGGCCATAGCATCATATGCTTTCCGTAATCCTTGCACATTTTCTTCTCATCATATTTTTTGCGTTCTTCAGCGGACTTCATATTATAGCCTGTTAAGAAGTTCGCTGCTTTCCCGTTTGATCTGTAAAACAAGAACCCAATCAAAAAGAAACTGGCAGCCATTACCAGGTCCAGGATTATGCAGGATTCCTTTAACGACATATTCATTTACCCCTGATTCTCTATTCACCTACACTGACTATGTATCATGTACCACGCTCGTGATCACTGCTCTTGCAATCTTTCAAAGCTTGAGGTCGCAATTTGCGGCCTCAAGCGATTTCGTCTACAAGTCAAACATACCATAAAGCACCCAGGAGGACAATGAATACTTCTCACTTTGCCTTTTCTCAAAGAGAAGGATCTATCCGTTATCAACCATCTGAACTATTTTCCGGGCCTTCGCCATCTTCTTCCAAATTGCCGTCATCCTCCAGTTCTTTCAGATAGTCTTCCTCTTCGCCCTCCTGATAATCCGCGTCCATACGTTTCCTCCTTGTGGATTTGTGTGCAGATGCCAGTATCATAAGCATCTGCGTCATCTGGCTGCTATTCAAACAGGGATGAAAGGCTTTTCAGCCTCTTTTCCTGCTGACTGCACGCAAAAAAGGCACCCCCTCTCAGATTGATTCTGAAAAGGAGTGCCTTGAAGGTTTTTTGCCTATGATTTTCCCCGGATCAATACAGCTTCGCGCCGGCCGGGATGTGGTTATCGACCATCAGAAGATGAAGCTCTTCTTCATCGCTGTCCTTCTTGTTGTTGACTGCGGAAAGCAACATGCCACAGGAATCGATGCCCATCATCTTCCTCGGAGGGAGATTGGTGATGGCGATCAATGTCTTTCCGACCAGTTCTTCCGGCTCATAGTAAGCATGGATACCGGAAAGAATGATCCGGTCTGTGCCTGTTCCATCATCCAGAGTGAACTGAAGGAGCTTCTTGGACTTCTCTACTGCCTGGAAACAAGTTCATCCATCATTGCAACGACGGCATCACAAGGGTGAATTGCTAAACGAAGTTCCACTCGTAAACTTTAAAACTGGAAGTTAATCCTTCCAAAAAAAATACTGGAGGTTAATTCTTCCGAAATAGGACTACAATAGCCACTGTTGGTCCACCACCTGTTGCTCCGACCAGAACAGGAGGACCTGATGGCTAAGTATAGGCATTTGAATAGCGAAGACCGTTCTCACATCGAGACTAGTCTGAATAACAGGCAGTCGTTCAAGGAGATTCGTTTCCATATGGTTTTCAGGAAGACCGGTGCTTACGGACGTCCGTTCAGAATCAGATGTACAGTAGCACGGGGCGAAAAAATGGAACTTTCAGTTGCAATCCAGGCAAAGGTGGAAGTTACCCCTTCAAACTGGAACTTCGGATTTCAACCGACCATTTCTTTTTCCGGTATTCTCTGTCCCACGGATTTCCTCATGATAGAAATAATCTACGATCACCGGATGCCCCTGCGGGACTCTGCCATAAGGCATTTCATTATCCACAAAGGCACAATCATATTTCTTAGCCATTTCCTCAGCTTTTACTTCAAGTGCTTCAAAGTAGCTGCGGTTATGCTTGTTATAGATCTCGTCGTAAAGTGGTACAAGATCAGGATATTTTCCGGCGATATAATCCATAATTGTTTTTTTGAAGCCGCCTCGAAGATTGAGGTTTTCGAGCCAGAACAGATCACACTGATCCTTTACCCGCTCAAAGATTGCTTCAAAATCCGTGATACCGGGGAATACCGGGGATACGAAACAGACTGTACGGATACCTGCTTTATATACCTGCTTCATAGCAGAGATACGGCGCTCAATGCTCGAAGCAGAGTCCATATCGTTCTTGAAATTTTCATCTAGTGTGTTGATCGACCATGAAACGGTTACACGTCCAAGCTTCTTCAGCAGATCAATATCCCGTACCACAAGATCCGACTTTGTGCAGATCAGAATATCTGCGTCACTGCCGATCAGTTGCTCCAGAAGTTTTCTGGTATTCCCGTATTGCTCCTCCTGTGGATTGTAGCCATCTGTCACAGAACCGATGACCACCCGCTGTCCGGCATATTTCTTCGGATTTTTAATTTCCGGCCAATGCTTCACATCAAGGAAAGTGCCCCATTCCTCCTTGTGCCCGGTAAAGCGTTTCATAAAAGAAGCATAGCAATACTTGCAGGCATGTGTACAGCCCACATAGGGATTGACCGAGTAACCGCCTACCGGCAGACTAGACTTAGTCATGATGTTCTTTGTTTCCACCTCACGAATGAGGATTCCATTTATTACTTCTTCCATGATTTCTGTACCTCTAACACTTTATTAAATTCTTCCGGCATTTCCTGAATCATATTTTCATCCCCTATGATAGGGACAAGGTCTTCCTTCATAAACACCGGAATGCCGAGCTTATGTGCCTGGTCCGCCAGAGACCATGCCCATTCCGGCTCCGTATGAATCTTCCTGCTCTGAGCTCCGGTCATGGTGCCCACAACGATCCAATTGATTCTGGAAAGGTCAACTGTGCCGGGATCGTCGAATAACGGCTCAAAGGTAACATGGTAATGTTTTGCTCTGACATTTTTCCGAATGGCGTCGATACGCCACAGTTCTGCTTTCCTCGTCACCGTAACGCCAAACCATGCGTTTTCCAGATCGGTATCAAAATCCAGCAAATCAGGTCGCTTGGTAAGGAACAGGAACTGATGTTGTGGATTTTCACGGATCTTTGCAAACACCTCGTCTCTCCATTCCGGCTTCCATCCAGAGAGATCGCTCATGCCGGTGAGAAGAAAGTTCTGCGGACGTTTCTTTTCCATCATCCTGAGCTTGCCTGGAAAGAACTCAGGATCAGAGAAGTCATCAATCATATGCCAGCGTTTCACATTGTTGCGGGCATAGCAATATGTACATCCCACTTTGCAGCCAATGACGATATTCATGTTCTGAATCTGATCTTTGATACAAATACTCATGACTTCTGCCACTCCTCAAGATTCTTTCTGATGCGGTCGAGGTATTCCTCAAACTGGGTAATTTCTTCCTTCGAAAAACCTTTGTAGTAAATACTGCCCATCTCATCAGATACAGAATCGTACTCGCCCTTTAAGGCATGTGCTTTCTCAGTCAGAAACAGAAGTGTTTTCCTTTTGTCCGTTTCAGACTGAACACGGCTTATCAGCCCTTGATTTTCCATTCTTTCCAGCATCGTAGTAAGAGATGTTATCGCTAATCCGCATTTAGTCGAGAGGGCCCTGATTGAGATACCATCCTCCTGCCACAGAACATAAAGAATACGTCCCTGGGCTCCATTAAACGCATCAATATTCTTTTCACTGAGAATCTTCTCGAAAATCCGGTCTCCAAGCTGTTTTATTTTGGTGACAAGAAATCCTCCATTCATGTCCATACAAAAGCTCCTATATAGTAGTTTATTAAAAACCTACTATATAGGAGCTTTATTGTCAACAATTTTGTTCAGGCTCTCATTCATTCAAAAGATTCCTTAAGTTTTCTCCGATATCACCTGTCAGGGCTACTGTCCTGTCTGCCAGCGCATCCGGAACGTTGATTTCTCCCGGCATATTCATCGTAATGAACTTCCAGGAAGGATATTCCGCTGCCATTCCCATCGTCGGGGCTTTGATCAGCTGGTTCCGGCTCCCAATGCCAAGCTCAAAGAGCAGAGCATTCTGCCCGGAATACTCCTGAAGGAATGCGTAAAATCTCTGCCGCTGGCCGTTCCACTCCTCAGACCCCTCCGTAAGGCCTTCGAAGTTACCTTCCACTTCGAAGATTCTGTCCCGGTCAAAACCATTCATCTGAAAATGCGCGTCGCCGTTACTGGTCACGATAAAATATGGTTTATTCCTGACAATTGAAAGCAGGTTTTTCATTACCTCACTGCCATGGTAGTCGTCAATTAAATACTGATGAACCGTCTGCATATATTCCTCATGATCGGCCGCCGTCATCGGCGTGAACACACCGCGGATCAGGCTGTCTGCGCCGTACTTCTGACGGAACTTCCCAAAGTACCTTCTGAACGACCCATTATCCGCAAAAATATGATACCCCTCCGCGATGGAAAGCCCGTTGCTCGCCGTAATCAGAATGGCGTCCGTGTTTTTCAGCCAGTCTTTTGCCTCTTTATAATCGTTTACTTTATATTCCATCATTTTTCACCCTCTACGATCATACAGCTGTGACTTTCTTCTCCATTTCACTTCTTACATCCTCCAGCACTTTTCCGATATCGCCTTTAATAGCAAGTCCCCGGTCCTCGATTGCCTCCGGCAGGAACGCATAATCCTTGTTCACAGAAATATACGTCGTCTGTGGCAAACTGTTCACCAGTTCCCAGAACGGCTCCTGGATGAACATCGGTGTGAGTCTTCCGACGCCGAGTTCCAGGAAAAGAATCTTCTCGTCCTTATGCGCGAGAATGTAATCTGATATCTTCTGATATTCCTCTTCGTATTTCTTACCGGTCAGGAAATTTCCATAACCCCGGACCCACGGAAACGCCTCAGCGCCGCAGTGCGGGCAGCGCGGGATCAGTTCCTTCGGCACTTCCGTGCCCTCACCCATGGCATCGATCATCTCCTGCACCGGTTTCACGGCATCCCATACCTCATCCGTGCAGCATCTGGAGCACTGGAAGAAGCGATGGTCGCCTTGAATCTGGGCGACTTTCGACTCCGGATACAGCTTTACGAACTGCGCGTCCTGATTTGTGGTCAGTACAAAGAATTCCTTATCCGCGATGACCGCATCCAAATCCAGGTACGGCTTCCGAACCTCCGCATGCTGGGTGGTATGCAGGAATGTTGCCATATATCCCCAGAACTCCTCACGGGAATCCCAGTGGGCAAACGCACCAGCAAAAGCACCTTTGAATCCGTATTTCTCCGCATACTTTCCGAAATATTTCCGGTAGGAGGCGTTGTCTTCATAATAGAAATCCCCGCCGCCTGCTGCGGAAAGGCCGGATGCTCCTCCAACGATCACGCAGTCCGCGTCCTTCACTTTCTGAACAAAATCCTGAATCTGCTCTTCATAAGGGAGCGGCTCTTTCTTTGTCAGCGGAACCACAGTCCTGCCGGATGCATATACGTTGTAATATCTGGAATAATTGCTCATCTGTACTTCATTTACAATCTGCTCATAAAAGGTCATGATTTTCATTCCTCTCTCATTTTTGATTCTGCGATACAAGGTTAGCGACAGTTTATTGACACCCTGTCTATAAACTAATATACTTAAATTTGGAAAAATTAGAAGAACACATTCTCTCAAAAGAATAACTTCCGTACAGAATTGCAAAACTGTACAGGAGTTTCTCACGATCTGGAATATTCGATTGCAGATATCAGAGAAAGACGGTGAATAAAATGAAGTCACCAAATCAGAAAAAGACTGACCGAAGAACGTTATACACACAGATGGTCATCAAAGACGCGCTTTTGGAACTGAATAAAGAAACCGCCTATGACAAGATCAATGTCACTATGGTCTGCAGGCAGGCTGAGATTGCCCGTGCTACCTTTTACCTGCATTTTGACAGCCTGGATGAAGTACTGGACAGTGTCATCGATGACGCCCTCCTCTTTTCAGAGAGCGGCTCCGGAACGGTTGTTGATGTACTCGATATTATCCGCAGCGGCAGGTCAGATGTGCTCCGTGAGAACGAAACCGTCCTGCCAGCGGATCGCTGATTCTGATAAATATCATCACTTGTTTATGGACGTATCTGTCAGCGACCATATCATCCAGAGGATTGCCGCTCATGAGCATGACAAAGTTGTCCCGGATCTTATGGCGCATACCGGCCTCGCCACAGATGAAGCCGAGATGCTTTTTAAGTTCATCCTAAACGGATCTTTCGCTGTAAACAGGAGCCTTAGCTGGGAGAAAAATGAACGATGGTACCGGTACCAGCAGATCCTTGGCAGATTTATTAATGCTGGGATAGAGAGATAATCACATCGCCACTTCTGTCACCATCCCGGTCTTCATGGTAAAGCGCATTCTGTCCGGGAAGACTTCGATCTTTTCAACGAAGTCCCGGACGAGCTTGTCATCATAAGCCAAGGCATCACCCTTACTGGCCTCCAGCTCTTTGCGCAGGGCCGCGATGCACTCCTCGTTACGGGTGAAGAGCGCCTGCTCCTTCAGATTTTCATAGATCATCTATGCGTCTTCGCTTTGGGCGTGAACGAAATGTTCAAAACCATATCCATTCCATCCGCAAGCCTTTGAAGGAGCTTGATGGATGGATTTCTGGTTCCATTCTCAAGTCTGCTGATCTCTGTTTGCGCAATCCCTGTTTTTTCTGCCAGTTCCTTCTGCGTCATATTCTGCTATATACGCACATCTATGATGGCACGGATGACATTCATTTCCGGCTGCATCTCCTCATATGCTTGCGCAAACCCGGGATCCTTCATCCTGTTATTCTTATATTCCTTAAGTGTCATCTCGAACCTCCTTGTGGCGTTCCAGCCAATCAGCCCGTCTTTCCTTTGCTAGTTTTAGTTCCTTTGGTGGTGTCTTTTGTGTTTTCTTCACAAATCCATTTGTAGCAATAATCTTTTTTCCTATATAGAAAAAATACAGCACTCTTGTTATATTACTTCCCTGCTTGCAACGCAGTTCAAAAATGCCATCATCCAGATACTCTGAATACGGCATCCGGAGTTCTGTACCTTTTTCCTCCAGCACTTCCATGAGACCAACAAGTTTGGCAGCCATTTTATCATCTAAAGAATCCAAAAAATCCACAACCGGCTCATATAAAGTTGTTATCATCTACACTCATCTGCGCCCCAAAGAAATCTATTATCTGTTTTACTGACACCGGGAAAAAATTATTGGCATCGACACCTACATCATATCGCCTGATACCCTCTGCACGATTCGCTTCGTTGTATTCCATTCGGGCATGTATGTGACCATGCAGCTGAACCAGATGATTTTTACCTTCCCCACTGAGTCACAGGCTTTTCTGAATCTTCTTGTACCGCTTATGTTCAAGAAAGCTTAACGACTACACATCAGGAGTAAAAACAGGACCGGATGAGAACGCAATACATTCTCACCAGGCCCTGTTTTCATGAAAATCAATCAAAGCTTTTTGATAAAATCATCTATATCCGAAACGGGAGAAGTCATTTTATCCCTTTCCGCATCTCTTGCGGAAAATGTAAACAAACCAGTGGCAATGACCTTTCCCGGTGCCGTTTTTTTCCCCATGGTCTTCAGGCATTTGCCCAGCCATCCGGCATTCGTCTGAAAAAGGGCTATCCTTTTTCCGGAAAAATCCGTTTTCTCCATAAATGTCAGCACAGCTGGCGCCATCTCGTACCACCATGTCGGCGTTCCGATGATAATCTCATCATAATCAGCGGGATTCACCGCATATGGCTTAAGCGCAGGCATAAATCCACGTTTTACCTCATCCAATCCCTGATCAACAACAGCCTGATAGCTCCCTTGATAAGGCTCTGTCGTCTCAAGGGCAATAATGTCTGCGCCTGTCTCTTTGGCAATTTTCAAGGCAATTTTCTTTGTATTACCTGCCGTAAACGAATAATAGACCACAAGTCTTTTCATTTGATCAACTCTTTCCCGCCTGGGCAAAGCCCCAGTACGCACAGAACAGCTGGATCCTATCCGCAAAAACCGTGTTTCTTCCGGAGGAAAACACACTTCGAAAGACATATCTTGAAATATAGATGCCGCTCATCATGGAACCAAGCATACACAAGACAAGAAGACAAATGACGATCTTCTGCATCATTCCATAAGGCGTCTTGATTCGGAGATTTCTGGTCTGACTTCTCCACCAGAATCTGTTCAGAATGTTGTGAACAATCACCAGCGTGAACATTCCCATGCCAATCCACTCATGTGCACGCTCTCCCACAAGGCTGTAGGACATCATGAGAAGAAGGGCGGCCGTCATCGCCAGATCAACCGCCCTGTGCATCCATTTTATTCGCATTCTGTTAAAATCTCACGCAGTTCTTCAGTATCGAACTTCTTGACACAACCAGCTGTCCGGATCGCGGTTTCTGCAATTTTTGTCTTCACATCCTCGGAGAGAGTGATATCCATCTCCTTTAATGTTCCCGGAAGTCCGATCTTATGAATGAACGCACTCAGTTCGTCGATAAAAGCTTCTGCGAGCTCCTGCTTCGTCTTCCCCTCCGGATCAACTTCCCATACTCTCACAGCAAGTCCGGCAAACTGCTCCGTCGCCTCAGGCAGATAATGACGATACATAACAGGATGAAGGACTGCCAGCCCTCTGCCATGATTGCAGTCTGTATATGCGCCCAGCTGATGCTCGAGCATATGGCACTGGAAATCTGTCACCTTTCCGATTTTCAGGATTCCATTTTCAGCCATAGCTGCATCCCAGATCAGCTCACTGCGTGCTTCTTCATCCTTCGGATTGTCAAGGGTCCTGTAAATATTCCGGATGATGTTGCGCTGTACAGCTTCATTCATATCGTCCGAGACATTTTGTGTCCTTGGTGTCCCAAGGTAAGTCTCCATGCAGTGACTCAGAGAATCAAATGCGCCGGAGATCACCTGCCCCATCGGCATTGTCATTGTGTATGAGGGCTGCAGAACAGCAAAGGAATAAAAATTACCGACAAGCGGGCTCTTCTGCTTCAAATCCTCGTTCGTGATAACAGCGCCATTGTTCATTTCAGCTCCTGTCCCGAAAGCTGTCACGACAGCACCCATAGGAAGAAAATCTGTTGAAAACCTGTGCTGCTCATACTGCATAGTCCAAATGTCTTCATTGGTCTTTGCTCCGGCAGAGATGATCTTACAGCAGTCCAGAACCGATCCGCCGCCGGCTGCAAGAATAAAATCTACATTCTCCTTTTTGGCAAGAGCAATTCCTTCCTTAACCTTAGCATATGTAGGATTGGACATAATCCCTGAGAAATCTACGATTCTCTTTCCTGCCTTTTTCAACGCTCCTGTGATCTCGTCATAAAGTCCTGTCTTCTTTATGGAACCGCCGCCATAAGCGAGCATCACGACTTCTCCCATCTTTTCTGCCTCTGCCTTCAGCATTTCCTCAAAGGCACTGTCTCCAAAATATACTTTTGTGGGATAACTGTATATGAACTGTTTCATGTGCATCTCCTTCCGAATTTAATGCCATTAGCTTATTACTGATATCTATATCATAGGAAGCAGTATTCCATTTGTACAATGCCAGCGTCTGATACAGCTATGCATTGTATTTATACCGATTCATGATGGGACTATCTGGTCAGAGAATCCCGATTCCAGAAAAAGCAGAGCCCATTGTAGGTGTATTCTTCTGACGCCTCTTCGTTATGAGAGAATCCCTGCTGTTCCATATAGGAAACATTTCCCTCAGATTCCGTCTTTCCAGGCTTGAACATGTCAGGAGCCGTATCAACCATAGATTGGATCTGGGCTTTTATCCCGCTCTGTGCAAAATCATTGGTTCCGGATGCAGAAAAGATGAAGAAATCATTCGGACCATATCCTTGTCGCTTCACAAGCTTTTCCATCGTCTGCCCATCGAATCCGCCGCTTCCGCTCATTGGCATAAAATAGCGGAAATCATCCAGGCAGTATTGGAAGGTATGCCACGTATTGACGGAGCCCATGGAAAATCCGCCGAACCCTCTGTGATCCCGGCTGGCTTTCAAGCCCTGCGCCGAGGTGTCCCCATGGGCATAAGTGCTGTATTTTCTCTCCACCGCAGGAATCAGATCATTTATCAGTTCCTGATGAAACTGATCGGTCAGTTGAAGTGCAAGTGAATAGTCCCAGCTGTCTTTCTTACTTGTGTTGTTATAGGTGGGCATGACAAGAATCATCGGCTGCATTTTTTCATCTTCTATTGCATGATCGACGATGTTTTTGAACGGTGATGGGTTCTGATCCGTCCCCATTACAGTTGTCTCATCGCTCCAGCCACCGTGACTTAAATAAAAAATGTTGTACTGCTTTTGATCGGTATATCCATAGGGAAGGTAAACCCAGGCTGTCTTTCTGATTTTCTTCGTATGTTCTGCATAGGAAAAGGATTCCCATGTATCATAATCGAGCCTGACAAGCCGTCCCTGTTGTTTAGCCGGCGCATAATAGCTCTCAGGAACAGATACAAGAGCATCCGGTATTCTCCCGGAAAGATTCCTGTGACTTAACCAAAACTGCTCAGCGCGTGTAATCCATCCTTCTGCCACTGTTCCTTCTCCGGTTCCAAATCCATGGGATAATCCCTTGAAGACCTCAATCTCTGTATCGGTTCCGCCTGCTTTGATCTGATGGATTCTCTGCTGCATAGTGCGGTAATTTGCAATCGGGTCCGAAGTCCCAACAACAGCGTACGTCGGCGGTTCCTCTCCTGTCACTTCCGACAAGCCTGTATAAGCTGTAATAACAGCTGCCGGCTTTGGATAGTCCTTCTCACCGAATTCACCCGTCCCGTACGTTCCTACCCAGTCACTCATGCGGGCACCGGCAGATCCTCCCCAAAGTGAGTATCCATCCATGTCAATACCAAGTTCATCAGCATGACTATAAAGGAAGGCAATCGCTCTCGAGAGATCCTCACAGGCAGTCTGGGCTCCAGGCCGATAGACGACTGTGAACACATTTATGCCATCCTTTGAAAGCGCAAGGGCCGCCGGAAAACTGTCCTGCATAGACCCCACATAGGCAAACCCACCGCCGGGGCTGACAATAGCTGTCGGTACATTTTGTCCGTCAGCAATTTCCTTTCCGTCTTTCTTTGCCCTGAAGAAGAACAGGCCAGTGTCTTCCTTTGCCGGATCCTCTCTCTTCTCTTCCTCTGTATAGATGTCGTAGAAGATCTGCTCTCCCGACGCCGCTTCATCGCGGAGATAGTTGGCAATTTCCACCGTACGCTCCGGAACCATGTTGTGGTACCAGACAAGCCGCAGTTCTCCCAGCGTGCTGCCGCTGTAATATCCCTGCTCTGTAGGAAACAGGAGCTTTCCGTAATCTCCGAAAACGGGATCCTCTATCACATCCTCGATCGGAGTGTTCAGTGTATATGCTTCTCTGTCTGTTTTTGTCTGTTCTGCAGTCATTTCTTCCAGGTTTGTGGTGTCTTCATTTCCTTTATCTGATACTGAGCTCTTAGTGCCTGATTCCGCCGCCATCTTATTTACTGCCTTCAATTTTTCCGTGGTGCCTTCCGAGGATGCCCTTTTCTGACCGCTGCACCCGCTCAAAATGAATGCGAGAGTCAGAAACACTGACCATATTCCTGCAGTTTTTCTTCTTTTGCTTCCCCGCAAATCCTCATCCTCTCCGAATCTCATCTATTCATTGTCGCATCATCATAATCTGCCTGCTCTGCAATGTCCCTGCAGGCTTTTACCTTCTCAATCCTGTTCCTTAGCGAGTCAATCTCTACGTTCGTCATGCCTTTTCCAAGAACCAGGATTTCCGGTACCTCTTCCTGCACTGCCGCCTGTTCAATGAGTTTCCCAGCCTTCACGGGATCCCCGGGCTGATTAAAAGCATGTGTCTTCAGATAATCGCCGCTTGCATAGCTGTCCTTGTATATGTCACTTCTTTTCCCCTTAGGAGCCACACTGTCAATACGAAAATTTGTGCGGAACGCTCCCGGCTCTACAACCATCACCTGCACATGAAACGGCTTCAGCTCATTGCGAAGGACCTTACTGGTCGCATCCAGTGCCGCCTTGCTGGAGATATAAAAGGCATTTCCTACGGAATTGTCAGAATGAACCCCCATTGAGGAGAGATTTACGATGACTCCATCTCCGGCCTTCCGCAGATACGGAAGAGCGTGCTGGATCATTTCGACCGCACCAAAATAGTTGGTCTCAAACACCAGCCGCATGTCTTCCGGAGTGGTATCCTCTACAGGCGTATGAAATCCCCTTCCTGCATTATTGACCAGAATGTTTAATCCACCGAATTTCCCGACAGTTTTCTGTACTGCCATTTCGCGCGAATCTGTGTCTGTCACTTCCAGTGCAACCGACAGTACACGATCCGGCGCTAAATCTGCCAGCTCCTTCAGTTTATCTGTATTTCTGGAAGTGACAGCCACCTGATCCCCGTCAAGGATTGCGGCTCTTGCGATCTCTTTTCCAAGTCCTGATCCTGCACCGGTAATAAGCCATATTCTCATTTGTCTTCTCCTCCATTCTCTGGTGATGTATAAGCTGTCTGATTCAGACCAGAAGTTTCGCCTTCAGAAGAAGGCGCTCTGTGACCGGATTTTCCAGGTCAATAATTTCGCTGTGTCCGGCATCGAGGGATGCGATTTCCCTGATTTCATCCTGCGTAAGTGCGAAATCAAAAACTTCTATATCTTCCTTCATCTTTTCCGGTCGCACACTCTTGACCAGAGCAATGCACCCCGTCTGGATGTTCCAGCAAATGGCGACCTGCGCTGCACTTTTCCCGTATCTTTCCCCGATTCTGGTAAGTACAGGATTATGAAAAATACCTTTAAGCCCCTCGCAGAGAGCACCCCAGCTCTCCGCCTGAACACCCATTCCTTTCATACGGGCAATATATCTGTCCTCCGTATAAAAGGGATGTCTCTCAATCTGGTTGACAGACGGAATGATCCGTGCCATGTCCAGCAGCTCTTCAAGTTTCTTCTCTGTAAAATTCGATACACCAATTGCCCGCACAAGTCCGCTGCGGCTGAGCTCCTCGAGTTCCCTCCATGCTGCCTGCCAGTTGCCAAAAGGCTGATGGAGCAGCACAAGGTCAAGATAATCCATACCCATCTTTTTTAATGAGCGCTCAACAGACTGCATTGTTTTTCCATCGCCGTAATCCTGCAGCCAGACCTTGGTCGTAAGGAAGAGATCCTCCCGGCTTACTGCACCATCTTTGACCATTTCTCTGCATGCCTTGCCAACATCCTGTTCGTTATAGTAGGCAGTAGCTGTATCAAAAAGGCGGTATCCATCCCAGATCGCCTGCCTGACACATTTCTGACACTCCTCATGATCTGTAATCTGAAAAACTCCATAACCCAGAACCGGCATTTCGATTCCGTTGTTCAACCGTGTTGTTTGCATTCCTATCCACTCTCATTTAATATGACAGAACTCCTACTCGCTGTTTACAGTTCTTACAATACCTTGTAAAATCCAATGTGTACAATGTCTTCTTCGGAATATACTATAAGTCATATTTATATATAATGATGATCGAGCAGGCAAACTTCCGGATACACAGCCTGTTCTATAAAAGTCATTGACATTGTCTCTGGCCCATGAATGTGCGATATCACAATAGCATTTTCATTCAGATAGCCGCTTTTGTTTTTACTTCATCGGAGGAATGACTATGATCGAAATTTATCTTCTTGAACATCTCGATGCGTTTGCCCGCCTCGGTACGCTCTCTGCCGCCTCAGAAGAACTTCATATCTCCCAGCCCGCACTTACCCGTTCCATGCAAAAGCTCGAGCAGGAGCTGGGCGTGACTCTCTTTGTGCGCGAGAAGAACCGCATGCACCTGAATGACAATGGAAAACTGGCCGCAGACTATGCAGCAAGACTCCTCGCTGAAAACCGGGATATGGTCCGCATTATTCAGGCTTATGACAGGAGTCACCGTACGATCAGTCTTGGCAGCTGTGCTCCCTCCCCTGTTTATCCCATTACTACACTTCTTCAGCAGCTGTATCCCGATATGACCATTTCCACTGAGATTGCCGACGACGAGCATATTGATTCCGGATTTGCTTCCGGCAATTATCAGCTGATCGTCCTTCACGAGAAGCCATCAGATGACGCTCTCTATTACCAGGTGTGCGGTCACGAATCCCTCTGTATTACAGTTCCTCCAGCCCATCCGCTTTCTACACTCACCTCCGTCAGCTTTGCCGATCTGGCAGACGTTCCGATGCTGCTCTTTACGAAGATTGGTTTCTGGTACAATGTCTGCATGCAGAAAATCCCTTCTCCACGCATGCTAGAGCAAAGCGACCGTGAAACTTTTATAGAGATTGCGTCCGCCTCCGCACTTCCGACCTTTTTCTCTCTTTCCTACAATCGTCAGGAAAAGCTTGACACTTCAGGTCGTAAAATCATTCCCCTCAGTGACCCGGAAGCCTCTGTCACCTATTACCTGGCATGCAGAAAAGAAGACAGGCGAAAATTTTCGTTTCTTTTCTCCCGCCTGCCTTCTGAGTTCTGACAGTATTCCTGTATTGCCTGTTCTGATCTCCGCAGCCCTCTGGTTCAACAGATAATCAGAGCAGGTGAAGATTTTTCTTACAATTTACCCGAGGTCATGCTGCGTCAGCCAGTGCTCAATGTTGTCTGCGATTTCCTTATTATTCATCTCCTCAAACATGAAATGGCTGTTGCCCGTGATACCAATGTCCGGAAGGCTGATCACGGTTGCATCACCGCCGTCTGCTGTGTAGTCTTTCGCAAACTGCTCTGCCTGTTGCTCAGTATTCTGCCAGAATCCTGTTGACATCAGATCAGACGGACCATTCTTGATATAATCGCCGAAATAGATTACAACAGGAACCTTTGCAACCAGCATCTTGTTGTACTGATCTGAGCCTTTTTCAGGCGTTGAACCGGGTTCGATGGCAACGATTGCTGCAACATTCTCCATGTCTGTGTCCCAGCCGACCAGACCGCCCTGAGAGTGAGTGAGATAAATGGACTTGTTGCCGGTCCGATCCTTAACATCCTGGAGCACGTCTCCCATGGCATCTGCAACCAGCGGCTCATCAAAAGAACCGGTATTGGGTGTGAACATCCTGAAGAACTGATTCTGTGCCTCATCGCCTGCAGGGAACTGTGAACCATCATAGCGTTCCGGTGCCACGCGCCCAATTCTGAAGTGTGTATACCAGGCCTGATCACCAGGAAGATAATCCTTGCCGCTGCCATTATCCGAAGCATCCAGTCCATCTGAAGTCATAGACGCTGTATTGCCCGCCTCACCTCTTCTTGGCTGATCTACAAGAAATGCTGCGTGGCCTTCGCGGAGAAAGATTTCAGACCAGCCATCTCTCCCATCCGGTGTTGTCATCCAGCCAAGTCTTGACTGGCCATATCCATGAAGATAAACAATCGGATGTCCGTCATCATTCTCAGGGATCTGATAGAAGACACTTGCGTGATCTACATGCGCCGTATTTCCAGCCCTTGTCGTATCCATAAAACTCTGCGTGGGATCATACTCACCGCTTACGGGATCTGTTACTGTGCCGCCGCTGGCAAATGCACCCTGCTCTTTAATAACAAGCGCGCCATCATCCTCACTTGTCTGCTCAGTATCGGCGTCGGAAGAACTCTCCTCTGTATCTGCCTCTGTCGCTGATGTCGAAGCACTGACCTGCGCAAATGACGCCGTTGACGAGGCTGCAGATGACGCAGATGCTGTCCCTGCAGATCCGCACCCAGCCAGAAGGACGGCAGAAAGAAGTACTGCGCCTGCTGTTTTCATAATACTTTTTCTGAACATAATGATCTCCTCTCCTCCAGCAGCATCGGTGCTGCCGCATTCGGTGAAACCGCCTTCGCGGATTTCGCCTCAGCGTGGAATAAAATGTAAAGGTTAATTTGTAATTCCCAAAGACTCTACCCAGCTGTCGATATCCTCTTCAGAAACGCTTGAAGAAAATCTCTGTCCCTCCTGCCAGTTTCCTGTGCCGGCAAGCTTGGCAAGATCCTCTGCACTGCTTCCGATCCCAGAGCTGAGAGACGAGCAGAAAGGAATGACAGTCTTTCCGGTGAAATCATTGGCTTTAACAAAGCTGTCGGTCGGCCATGCGGAAGTGCCCCACCAGATCGGGTATCCGATAAAAACCGTGTCATAGGAATCCCAGTCAGGAACCTCTGTAGTGGAAAGAGGAACATCTCTCAAAGACTCATCCTCATGCTCCTTCGAAACACGGCTGTCCGGATTCGTCCAGTTCAGATCATCCTGGGTGTACGGCTCTGCAGGCGTGATCTCAAAAAGATCTGCTCCGGTAACTTTGGCAATTTCTTCAGCATCTCTTTGGATATCTCCTGTCGCTGAATAATAGACAACCAGAGTCTTTCCGGATCCGGAAGCATCTGTGCTCTCCGTGCCGTCGGCATCCTCTGTATCTGCATCTGCCACAGTCTGTGCCGCATCAGTCGAAGTTGACTGTGCAGAGCTGGCTGTACTTGATGCTGAGGTGCTGACAGAACTTCCTGTGCTGTTTGATGAAGCTGCTGCACTTCCTGTAGATGTAGCAGAACCGCATCCCACAAGGAGCATAGCGGCTGCAGCTGTTGCTGCCAGAAGTGTACCGGCTTTTCTGATTGTGCTGAATGATTTCATGATTATTCTTCTCCTTCTCCTAATATACGTTTCGTGCAACAATTCTCTGGACCAGAATGTTTTTTCTGTTACTGTGATCTGTCTGAATCATTGATTACTCTTACATCCTACTGGCTATCCCTCTTTTTGTACAATGCCGGCATTGTATTGTTGTATAACTATCATGCATAGTATTTGTGTGACTTCCGGTATCCACGCACATCATCGCCGCTGTATATAATTCCGGGGCCTTATCCAGAACCCGGGACAGTGTTTCACCTCCGCCTGAATACCCCTCAATATACACACGCGAAGTATCAATGTTATAAGCGGAGAGGAGCCACCTGGTCAGTGCGATCGTCTGATCAGCGGAAGTCTCTCCCCAATCATTCATCTGTGGAGCGGCGATGATCATCCGGTTATTGTACTCCTGTGCCTCGAAGGCAAATTCTTCTGTCCTGATATTTTCCCCGACGCCCTGAAAATACAGTCCCTGGTATCCCGGCAGTGTAATGAAAAGAGCATAAGACTGTGTTCCGTCGTAGCTCTCTGGCACGTTTTTCAAACAGATATCGGAGAATGAAAAATCGATGAGGAACGGTTCACTTTACCGTCCTCATCGACTTTTTCATCCGGCGCAAAGCATCTCTGCCTCTCCCTGAGCGACGTGCGGAATTCGGAATGTCACCGTTTTAAGATGCAATTCCAGTTTTCCCAAATTCCGCACTAATGAATGCCTGCAGTATGATTTTCAGACCTCTGCTGAAAGTTTTGCTGCCTCGTCTTTATTCGTTGCCATTCCCTCATATGTCAGTCCATAGAGGCCTGCAAATCTGGACATTGTAAAATTGCCTGCGTCCAGCATCCATTTCTCCGGAGCTGCTCCCTGAAACAGGAAGAACAGCTTTTTCCCTTTAAGGCTTCCGGATGCAACCGGCCCATAGAACCGATCCAGCATCGTTCTCACTGCCCCGCAGATATTGTGCCAGTACATGGGAGAACCAATAACCAATACATCCGCCTTCTTCACCTTGTCCAAAATCTCACCGAACTGATCGCCGGCAATCTTTTGTCCATAAACATTGATCTGATAATCTACAAGATTCATTGTTTCATACTCATGACCCTTCAGCAGAATGTCTGCCAGAGCCTTCGTGTTACCGTCCTTATTCGGACTGCCGTTGATAAATAAAATCTTCAATTCTGTCTCCTTCCAAGTCCTGTTTTCAGGCTGTAAATGTAAAAATCTTCAGTTATGAATCTTTCTGTTGTTCAGGAAAATAACAAGTTCCGGATCGAAATGATTGATGATCTCTGAATGATCCAGTGTCTTAGAAGAGATCTTCTTCATTTCTTCGTCCGTAAGCTGGAAATCAAAGATATCCAGATTCTGTCTGATCCGCTCCAGCTTCGTGCTCTTTGCATTGACCACAACGCCGCGCTGTACATTCCAGCGAAGAGCAACCTGAGCAGCTGACTTACCGTACTTCTTTCCGATCGCTGTCAGATCAGGATCTGTAAAAATACCGTGCTTTCCCTCTGCCAGGGATGCCCACGCCTGAGGAACAACTCCATACCGGTCCATTACTTTCAGCGCATCCTCCTGTGCAAACCAGGGATGGAGCTCAACCTGGTTTACCGCGGGGATAATTTCCACATTCTCACAGAAATTGGCAAGAATCGCCGGGAAGAAGTTGGATACGCCGATCGCCTTGAGCCTGCCGGCCTTATAAGCATCTTCCATTGCCCTGTACGCCTCAAAATAATTGCCCATCGCCTGATGCTCAAGGTAGAGGTCCAGATAATCAAGGCCAAGATTCTTCAGCGATGCATCAATTGCTTTCGATGCCATGTCGTAGTTTTTCATGTCCTGGACCCACATCTTTGAAATGATAAAGAGATCCTCACGTTTAACAACGCCGTCCTGAATGAGTCTTCTTACTGCCTCGCCGACAGCCTCCTCATTTCCATAGGATGCCGCGGTATCAATGGCCCTGTAGCCGGCCCGCACGGCGTCCTCGACCGCCTGAATGCATGTATCTCTGTCTGTGATCTGAAAGACGCCAAAGACTGCCATCGGAATCTTCGCGCCTGTATTTAATGTTCTGTACTCCATTCTGCTATCCTTCTTTGTCTGGTATCCGCTCCTGTATGCTGCGTAACTCCATTAGTATCCGGCAGGCAATACGGCCGGATACTTCAGGCTTCCCGAATATTCAACTGAACGAAACACGGATTATTTCTGGGAATCAAAATCCGGTCTCATCTGTGCATAGCTCTCCTCCTGCGCGGCCGAGCCGTTGTAATAGCGGATATTCTTCTTGATTTTTGCAATTTCATCCATCTCCTCATCTGTCAGTGTGAAGTCGAAGATGTCTGCGTTGGCGCGGATGTGATCAGGATTTGTGGATCCAGGAATCACAACATTGCCGAACTGGACATGCCAGCGGAGAATGACCTGCGCAGGAGACTTTCCGTATTTCCTGCCAAGCTCTGTGAATACAGGCTCTCTCTGCAGAGATTTGTCGCCGTGTCCAAGCGGATACCACGCCATGAAACGCACATTGAAAGGAGCCAGCGCTTTTCTCACATCATCCGCCGTGTAATACGGGTGATTTTCATACTGCATCACATGAGGCTTTACCTCTGAAACTTCAAGGAGTTTTGCGAGCTTTTCATCATGAAAATTGGAGATGCCAATTGCTCTTGCCTTCCCATCCTTCAGTGCCTTCTCAAGCTGGCGGTATCCTGCCTCCCAGTTTCCGGACGGCTGGTGAATGAACAGAAGATCCACATAATCTGTGCCAAGGCGTCTTAACGTGTCATCGACCGCATTCGGGTCCTCATAGACAGATGGCCAGAGCTTTGTGCTGAGGAAAATATCCTTTCTGTCAACTCCGGACTTTTTCATTCCGCAGCCGACGGCCTTTTCATTCATGTAGCCGTTTGCCGTGTCAATCATGCGGTACCCGGACTTCAGCGCATCATATACTGCCTGCTCCGCGTGATCAGGATCCATCAGAAATGTACCAATTCCAATCACCGGCATCTTAACTCCATTGTTCAGTGTAAATGTCTCCATTGTATTTATTCCTCCAGCTTTTCCTATACATGTAGATTATCATGAATGTTGTTTCTGTTGACTGCTATATCTTGTTTCGGACACTATAGTAGCTGTAAACCTGATTTATGTACAATGCCATATGCGAATTGAGCTATAAACGAAACGCATAGCTTCATAGCTCTCTTGTCTGTTAATCCAGGGCAGGCTTCCTTCCTTTCTGGTAAATAAGTATATAGACGATGATGGTTGAGATCACGGAAAATCCCGCCATCCAGGCAGTCTGGTAATGAAAATCAGATGTCTGCGCCATAATGATGGAAAGTCCAATCGGCCCGCCGAGCTGATGCATTGCATTTGTCAGACCGCTTGCAGATCCCGCAATCTCATCCGGCGCTTCATAGATACCGGCACTGGTAACAGGTGCTGTAACCAGTGCTGAGCCAAATCCGATCAGAATCAGGGGAAGCAGAACCGCTGCGAAATATCCTCTGTTCAAATCTGCAAAGAATGACCAGACGAACCCGACAATTAAAACGAGGTCTCCGATTAAAAGAACACGGTTATTCCCCATCATCTTTATGAGCCTTGGCAGCTGCAGTGCGGAGAGGAACGTCGTGACAGACAGCGGAAGGAAAGCAATACCGGCCTGCAGTGCAGAAAATCCATACAGACGTTGCATAACCTGCGGAAGGAGAAACCAGTAGGGGAGAATGGCCATCATAAAAATAAGACGGACTGCGTATGCTCCGGAACGGATCCTGTTGTGGAACAGCTCCAAAGGAAGGATGGGAATACTCTGCCTCTTTTCATAAAAGATGAAGACAAGCAGAAGAAAAACGCCCGTCAGAATGAACAGCAGTTGATTCGTGTCGGCGCCAAACCCGTAGATCAGAGAAGCAAATCCCAGAACGGAGAGAATGCTGCCTACGAAATCTATCTTTTTCCGCTCACCCTCGTAGTCCCTTATATATTTCTGTGTCAAAACAATCAAGATAATCGCCAGAGGTACATTGATCAGAAATCCAGCTCTCCACGAAATAAGACTTGTCAAAGCTCCCCCGATCAGGAGTCCAAGGCTTGATCCGATCCCCGCTGTTGCACCATAATACGAAATTGCTCTTGTGCGCTGTTCACCAGTATAAGCATCCATCATCAGCGCCAGCGTTGTAGGCGCAATGATGGAAGATCCGATCCCCTGCACAGCGCGCGCTGCAATGATTTCAAATGCATTCTGAGAAACACCAACCATAAGCGACATGAGTCCAAAGAGAGCAAGGCCTATCTGAAAAATCCGTTTGCGGCCCAAAAGGTCCGAAAGTCTTCCAGACAATAAAAGAAAGCCTCCAAATGTCAATGTATATGCGTTGGAAACCCAGGCCAATGCTCCCGCATTAAGATGCATCCCCTCGCCGATCTCCACAGAACTTGTGAATACGATGGAGTTATCCATCAAAATCAGAAAATATGCCAGAAGAGTAATCGGCAGGAGAATGCCAAACCCATGCTGTTTATTATTTTCCATTTCTTATCCTACCTTTGCTATTCCTGCTGATGATTACTGCCTTGCCCGAAAAGGGGCTGTCATCAGACAGCAAGTCCTCCATCAACCTTAAATACAGAACCAGTCACATATTTTGCCTGCTCCGGGGCAATTGCATTTTCGCAGACGCCGTCATCTGCAACCTTTTTAAGGAAATCTTCATGTCTGCCAGTTATAACTACATTTACTCCTTCATCAGCAAAGCGCTCTGCAATTCCTCTGCCTATCCCTGAACTTCCACCCGTTACAATGGCAACCTTATTCTGTAAATCCAAATACATGATAATTTCTCCTTCAAAAATACCTAAAAATCAAGGATAGACGTCTTCTTTTAAATTTCCGGAAAATTTCATATATCTTTCTTTTTCCTGTCGACTCTTATAGTCTATAATCTCATCAAAGATATGTACAATGCCGAACGCGAAACATATTATAATTTTCATGCATACTATGAAGATAAAATGACAGAACATTTTCATTTGAATAAGGGGTACCTCAGCAGAACAGTAAAGAAACTTGAACAGGAAGGCTATATCCTGCGCACAAAATTTGAAACAGACGGAAGAAGCGCAGAACTTTCTCTGACAGAGGCAGGTTTAAAAACAATATGTCAGCCGAATGATGCATCTGATCATTCAATTCCCGATATGATCGCTCACTTGACAGACAGGCAGGTTCAAGATCTGGTACAGTACATGGCAGGAATAGAGACACTTCTTTCAGATGGAGGAAATAATGCTTGAAAATAAAAAAAGTGCAGGAATGAGGCTCTTCAGGCATTTCTTACCCACAGAGATGCCTGAAGAGCCTATTATTTTAAATTCAGATCATGGCATTGGCATTATACCCGCAGTATAAGTGATCTTCGCAGAAAATCTCTAATTGTACCTGTCTAATTACGCAATGCTTATGATTGATAGCGTAAACTTTCTTGAATGGAAAGAAAAATTGCGGACATGCTGATAAAAGGAAATTCCTGAGCTAAGGCCTTAGACCGAATGAAAAAGGACTGCATCTTTTACAAAAGAGCCTACGAGGACAACTCGCAGACTCCCATGTGGCAATACATGCTTGAGTATTTTGTGGAACGCTATGCTCAGATGGCAAAGCAGAATCTCGATACGGATACCCTCGACACTCAGATCCTGTACAGCATCAGGCTATACTGCTACGGGACTCTGGGAATGACAAGGGAATGGGTGCTAACCGATAACATAACCCCCGCACGGACAGCCGCACAGATGATGCTCGAATCCATGCCTGAAACATTGAAACAGATATTCCCGGTAAATAAAACGGCAGCGATAAATCTTTCGATTTAAAGCCGCCGTCTTAAGATCAATCAGTATCTACCCGATACTTACTTGAGCTTCAAGCCGTCCTTGAATGCTTCGCCGACCCTTCCGCTCACTTTGTAATATCCATGTGTATAAGGATCAAATGAAATCGCTTCGATAGAATCAATATCCACCTTGCCGTCCTTCATGTTGGCTTCCTCAACGGATGTTCTTAAAACCTTTCCGATAACTCCAAGTCCGGTATCATCGCTCTGATACTCGATAAACTCGCACTCCATGGCGATCGGAAACTCATTGATAATGGGTGCATCAACAAGATCGGATTTTGTATATGTCATACCGCTCTTTGCGAACTTATCCTTTTCTGCATTGCCGCTTACAACGCCAAAATAATCAGCTTCCACCACATGCTTTGCATCAGCGATGTGAACCACGAAGCCTTTCCTTGCCTTGATGTTCTGAACGGTCTTGTGAGTCTCCGTAAGGTTAAGGGCTACCTTATCTCTGTCGAGCATTGTGCCCCAGGCTGCGTTCATAACGTCCACGCTGCCATCCTCATTGAATGTCGATATCATAAGTACCAGCATCGGAAAAATCGCTTCTGTTGTCTTGAGCTCCTGTTTCATTGCTTTAGTTTCTCCTGTCTTTTTACCCTATGGCAAGGTTTACTTCCTATTATGTATTCTTTATTATTCTTTCCAACCATTTTTCTATGTCGCCGATCACTTGCCATCCGGGAAGCTGGTGAAGCATCCTCTCTCAACTTCCGGATAACCGTATTTCACCTTGGCATCAGAAAACGCCTTGATCATAAAGCTCATATTCCGTGCAAGGTTTCTCATGGTCTGAAGTCCTTCCAGATCTTTTTTGACATCATCCGCAGTAAATCCATGTACCTGATTCCAATAAGTTGAAGACGCCACCGGCATACCGCTGATGGCAAAATATTTGTTCAATACATCAAAGCTTGCCGTATTGCCTCCTCTTCTGCAGCTTACTACTGCAGCTCCTACCTTCATATGCTTTGAAAAATGTGTGCTGTAGAACAACCTGTTCATGAAGGAAATGATATTTCCATTTGGAGATCCATAGTATACCGGACTTCCCACAACCAGACCATCCGCTTCTTCAAGCTTGGGTGCGACTTCATTTACGAGATCATCAAACACACACTTTCCGGTTTCGCTGCATTTGTTACAGGAAATGCAGCCTCTGATATCTTTTGTTCCTACCTGGATCAGTTCTGTCCCGACTCCTTCCTCTTCAAACACTTTGATCATTTCATCAAGTGCAGTCGCTGTACAACCGTGTTGATGTGGGCTCCCGTTTAAGATGAGCACTTTATTCATTCGTTCGTCCTCCGTTTAGAGCGAATCTTTAAGAATCTGCCTGATCTCATCCTTTGTCAGCACTTTATAGCCGCCTTCAAGGATCAATATTCCTTTCGTGATTCCATCGATCATATCCTCCTTAGCGCCAAGCTCGGATATGTTCATCTCAGAATTCCTGACATCCTCTTCACACCCCGCAACAAACAGGAAATCAAAGCCTGATTCGGGAACAAACAAAGAAGCTCCCGATCATCGTTTCTTACACCGGTCTGTGATATCGAGCCTCTCAGCGAGAATCACCTGCGTGAGTCCTTGCTCCTTCTCTTACATCAGTCTTTAATATTCCAGGCAATGTATTGATCAAGTAATCAAGCTTTCAGACTTTCCGGATCAAGCATAAAATCCATTACGCCGATTACCAATATTCCATCCTCTGTCCGCCATGGTTTGATATGATCTTTTACCACAATAATTTTTTGAAATTATCCCCGATGTGATTCAGGGGTTTGCTCTCCTGCAGCGTCTTTTCCTGCGTGTCCAGGCGAAGGGCAGACTGAATATAATATCGATTGCTGCCTTCATTGCATACAAAGTCTACTTCTGTGCTTTTTCTCCTGCCTTGTTCGCGAATTTCGACAACTCCCACATCGACATGATGTCTGGATCCAGTGCCATTTGCAGAAGCCTGTCAGCCATTGCTGTGCCTGACAACACCTTCAGGATCTTTTTCCTGCCGTTCCAATAAGTGATGCTGATGTTTCTCTATTTCTTTTTGATTCCTCTCATAGCAACCTTGACGCACGACGGTGGCTGGAAATGAATTTTGCGAAACTTATTATACGTTATCGAATGAGGATCCAGTTGCGGAGCGGCTTATGTTTCCTTTGATACTTTCCTTTGGTGCTGATCCATTTCATTGACTGTTCACCCGGCTATTCCTCCTGTCTGTGCAGTTCATAGGTTCCTCCGATGGTTCCTTCTCCGCCTGTCAGGGTGAAATACAAAAAAGATACGCAAACATGGAAAAGCCACCTGCTTGCGTATCTATCCTTTTGTTATTCTACTTCATCGATTTTTTCAAACTCAAAGGTAGCGCCAATTGTGCCTTCTCCGCCTTCTAAAATCAACCGATCTCCTTCCAGCGTTACTGTGTAGGTTCCGTCGGATGCACGTTTGCTTGCAAAGTCAATGAAAAGCTGGTCGCCGTCCAATTTGTAAGTGAAGCCATATTTTTTCTCCGGAAGGAGCAGGGCTCCATCTCCATCCTCATCGAACTGATAGCTGGTTACTCCATCTAACGTCCAGATTCCGGTCAGATCCGGTTCTTCCTCCGGCAGCGGAAGTGCATCACTCGGAGTTGCGGAAATCTGGAATTCTTCTTCGAATTCCTCATCTACTTCTTCCTCTTCCTCCTCGCGGTCTGCTTCAGAGGGGAGTGCATCAGAGATTTCCTCTTCCCGCTCATCCTCTTTATCTGTCACATCCGCATCGTCCGACACGTCCTCTTCGTCTGATTCATCCTCGTCATCCGGTACATCCTCTTCCACCTTCTCTGCGTTGGACGGAGTCGCAGATCCGGATCCGCCTCCGGCCTGCCCTTTTTCTGCAAACACAGTCATCGGAATCACTGCCAACAGAAGACTGACAATCAAGAGGATACTGACTTTCTTTTTCAGATGTTCTATCTTATTCATATTGATTGATCCTCCAATCTGCCGCCGGCTGACTGCCGGCGGCAATCTCTGATTTCATTTCTTATTTGGTAAGCTGCTTTGAACCTACTGGATCCAGGCACCGTCTGCGCTCACCTGATAGCCGTCCGGTGTGGTGGTATTTCTGAACAGAATTCCCTCCAGAGAACCCTTCTCCGGGTTGAAGAAATACCATTTACCGCCAATCTGCTGCCAACCGATCAGCATCATACCAGCGTTTGTTCCGGCCACCGGATTCAGATAATAACGATTGTTGTTCCAGTCAAGCCAGTTTACAGCCATATATCCGTCTGCGTTAAAGTAATACCAGTAGTATGAACCCAGCCACGGCAGATATGCCCAACCGTTGGACGGCCAGGTACCGTTACTGTAGCTGTACCACCAGCCATGCTCATTCTGGATCCAGCGTCCGGACATGTCGTCTTTGTCTTTCGTGCTGCTTACATAATCGTCATCATCGTCGTCATAGGAGGGCACGGCTGCCTTCTTGTATCCGCAGATATCACATTCGTTATCCGTACCGAAATCATGAGCTTCAAGCTCTGTCTTATCACCGCAGCGTGTGCATTCTTTCCAATGGTTATCTGCATCAGACTTCCAATCGGAAGGAGTATGTCCGTTTGCCGTAAGGATGACGCTGGTCTTGTCGGTAATGTCCACAGAACCGGTGGCGTCCTCAAACCACTTATCACAGCCGTCACAAGGGTGTTGCGTTGCAAAGACAAAAATTCCGCTTTCCTGCAACAGTTCATAAACAGCCATAAGAAGTGGTTCAATATCCGTAATATCCATAATTGCCATATTAGAAAC
>NZ_JBQHUZ010000013.1:0-28096 GCF_052064775.1 Oribacterium sp. HCP28S3_H8
GTTTCTAATATGGCAATTATGGATATTACGGATATTGAACCACTTCTTATGGCTGTTTATGAACTGTTGCAGGAAAGCGGAATTTTTGTCTTTGCAACGCAACACCCTTGTTTTGTCACGTTGACTGAAAAATATATGACACCGCACAGTTACTATGATATAGCGATTGAAGGGCAACCGAAAGAGCAGATTTATTATCATCGTTCCATACAAGATATTTTTAACCTTTGTTTTAGAGCTGGATTTGTCATTGATGGATTTTATGAAGAATGTTTTAAAACCAACAAAGAAATTCCTATGGTAATGATAGTAAGGCTTAAGAAGGTAAAACGTGATAGCTTAAAATAAATTCAAGTTTGTCGGGTAAATAGCAAACCCAGCCGAGCCAGTCAACGGTCAAGATGAACGGCGCATATGCGCAGCCGTTGACAGCCCCGCCCGCCTTTGCTGGTAGGCAATCAAGGGGCGACAGCAAGAAGTGCCACCGCCCCGCACTATTATTCAGAAAGGGGAATTTCCATGACCGACCAGATAGCCTATCAAGAATATATCCAGCGCAGGTACAACGCCTTTTGCAAGACTGTTATCCGCTGTGCCGCCTTGGACAAGATTTTGAAGCTTAAACGGCAATGGGAACGGCAAGTTTCCCTTGACTATCTGATGAACGAGAAGTTTGTCCAGTTTGCCGCGTCGGAGCCGGACGAGGAATACCCATTTACCGTCTGCGGTCAGACCGTCCTGCTCTGCAACGCCGCCCTTGCCGACGCGATCTCTGTTTTGCCGGAGCAGACGCGGGAAGAAATCCTGCGCTATTACTTTCTGCGCCAGCCGCAGCGCGTGATCGGCGCGTGTATTGGCCGGTCACGCAGCACAGCGGGGCGGCATATCCAGCTTGCCTTGCAGCGGCTACGCGAAGAAATGGGGGTGAGCCGGTATGAGTAGACTTCTCCCCTATGAAACAATCCTCAAAGCCCGTGAGGGCGACCCAGAAGCCGTGAACGCTGTCCTGCTCCACTACGCCGGATATATCCGCTATTTCTCAAAAGTGAACGGGCAGGTCAACGCCGAGGTGGAGGACTATGTAAAGCAGCGGTTAATTGACTGTCAATTCAAGTTCCGGCTTGACGAACCACCGGACAAGTCATAAAAACTGAATACCAGCCGCCACCGACGCGGCCAGCGAAAGCAGTAAGTCTTGAAAAAGATTTACTGCTTTTTTGGTTCCAGCCAAAAAAACCACCTGTTTGACAGGTGGTTCCGAGTTCGGCTTTAGCCTAGATAAAAAAACCTCCAATGCTACAATGAGTGTGGGTCTGACACCGCACTACATTGAAAAACAAAGGAGGTATCCATGGATAATAGTACATTATCACATACGACATGGAATTGTAAGTATCATATAGTGTTTGCACCAAAGTTTAGACGAAAGGTAGCGTATGGAATGTTTAAACAGGACATAGCTAACATTTTAAGTACTTTATGCAAACGAAAAGGAGTGGAAATCATTGAGGCTGAAATAATGCCAGATCATGTGCATATGCTAGTTAAAATTCCACCATCAATTAGTGTTGCCGAATTTATGGGATTTCTAAAAGGAAAAAGCTCATTGATGATATTTGATCGGCATGCAAATTTAAAATACAAGTATGGAAATCGGCGATTCTGGTGTAGAGGATATTATGTAGATACTGTGGGGAAAAACACGGCGAAGATAAAGGAATACATCAGAAATCAAATGGCCGAAGACCAAGAGTATGATCAATTAAGTTTATTTGAGGACTATGACCCGTTTACGGGTAAGCCTCGTAATAAGAACTAGGATTCTGCGCGTTTCACGTGTGAGTGTGTGAATGTGGCGCAGGTGTTAGATCTTTATCAGAGGCCCTTTTAGGGCCAGGCTGGTAACGGCCGCCTTATAGGCGGTGGACAAACCACCAGCTAAGCTGGTGGTTTTGATTTGTTGTCCGGCTCCGCTCCCGGCCATTTTGCCCCCTGCCGGTTGTAGTAGTAAGCGAGGAGGGAATTTTTCTGCCCTGGTGTTTGGCATTTGGAGCATTTACCCGTAGTAGAGGGCAAAGAGAAAGGATTTCTCCAACACCGGGTAGAAACCACTGCGTCCGGTGTCATTTTAGCGAAAGCGGGCAGGAATGCCCTTTACAGGATTAGTAGTAGCAGAAAAAGAGAAACAAACTTTTGTGGTTGCAGTTTTCCAAAAAAGTGGCGGACGGAAGTGAGAGAAAGTTTGCAGTCACGGAGAGCAAGTTTCTACCACGGTGCCAAAATCCGCAATTCTGCAGTTTTGCCCCTCGCGGGAAACTTGTTGGGGAGTGCCTTCCCCAAACCCTGCTCATGCGCCCTTACGGGCGAGAAAGGAGGTCACACCATGCGAAAGAAATACAACACGCCCCACCGCAGCCGCGTTGTGAAAACCCGGCTGTCCGAAGATGAGTATGCCGACTTCACAGCGCGGCTTGCGCCCTATGGTATCAGCCAGTCCGAATTTCTCCGGCAGGCGATACGGCGGGCGACCATACGCCCGGTTGTCCATGTGTCGTCGGTCAATGACGAGTTGCTTTCCGCTGTCGGGAAGCTGACAGCCGAGTACGGCAGGATCGGCGGCAACCTCAATCAGATTGCCCGGTATCTGAACGAATACGGCGTACCCTACAACACCCTTTCCGGCGAGGTACGCGCCGCCATATCCGACCTTGCCGTCCTCAAGTATGAAGTCCTCAAGAAAGTAGGTGACGCGGTTGGCAACACTCAAGCATATCAACTCTGATATGGATGATGATGTTTTCCACAGAATGGATAGCTGTGATGATGACCTCATCGCTTACGTTGTTCATGGCAATCTCCCTTCGAGATAAATGCTTAACCAACAGGCTACAAAACCGAGGTCATATCATGTAGATTATTATAGGAGATTTATCGCCAGTTTTCAATGGATAGGAGGAGCTTATGGAGTACAATGACGAAGAATACAGGGCAGTAGTAGGTGTATACATAGGAGATATATTTTACAGCAACGCCTCGTATAACAGCAAGATAGCTGATATCCGAAAATATGCTGAAGTGATAGTGAGGAGACTTATTCATAGAGACACCGAAAAGCCTTTTACACTTGGAAATCAACATACTAAAGAAAAACTCCGTAAAAGTGGTATAGAAGAGGAGATGTTCTGGAACGCTGTAGAAAAAATAAATTCCGTTGGAAGTGACAGAACGCATACCCAGGTAACAACAGTCGCAACAAAACGAGAGTTTGATGATGTGGTGGATAGTCTGTTTGACCTGTATGCCTATCTGTTCGTGTATTTTTTTAAGAGATTTCGATTTGGACAGAACCAAGCCATTGTTACTTCGTTTTCGATTTTACCGCCGATTATCCGTTACAAGGCATTAAATGAGCTATATCTTCAGGACCCGGAAAATACCATTGTAATAGATAAACTTACACTCTCGATATTAAAGGCATTTTCTGCAGATAAGGCGAAGGAATGGATCGATGAGCATAAGAACAGTCTGGAACAAATGCATTATAATGATGATTTTTCATCAGACATGTTTAAGAATCTGATTGCTAAATATGATATCGTTTTTGCCAATACTGTCATGTCATATGTTGCACAACAGAGATCAAAAACAGTGTATGATATTTGCATGGATAATGTTTTGAAACTTTCCCAGAGTAACTGGTCTCCTCTTTACAATTCTTTCGAGACGGCATTGACCTACTATAAAAATAACGGAGTGGTGTCAGGAGATTCCAAAGAGGTTGAAGAATTTAATGCTCTTATGAGCTTTGTCTATATGGGCAGAAAAGAAGACGCTGATGCGTTAAAGAAAGAGCAGGAGCAATCTTTTATTATTGACCAGATTTGATGATGTACTTTTTCACAACTCAGTCGCTGGAGATGAAGGATTATGCTGTATTTGGCTGACAGCGGTGAGTATGTGATGAGCTTTCCCAATCAGGCGGATTATGACAGATGGAGACAGAATATTTCCGACAAGATCTATCAGGATATAGAAGACGCACTGAACGCGCGAATCGATCGGAGTGAGATAAATACTGCCGGCTGTATTCCCGAACACCATTGGACGGGTATGGTATATGAACCGATCTACAAGGAGCGCGGGAAGAATGTTACCCAGGCCGGGACGTTCTTCGGACGATCGTATTCAAGCTGCTGATGAAACATCAGGATAAGACCTGGGGCTTCGGCAGATATGAGAAGGACGGTAGGCAGATAGCGAGTATGACTTATTTTGAGCTGAAGAATCCGCCGAGAAGGAACAGGATGTCTTGAGGTGGAATAGTAGTAGCCAGGATATAAGACTGAGACGTAAACGCCAGATAACAAGCGTCTGGAATCACCCTTTTAGAAGCAATAGAGTTCCCAATGATCAGGATACTTCATGATATCCTGCGAGATCATCGCTATTTCATGAATAGGAATCCAATGTCAGATCATATTTTTTTCACAATGTCAGAAGCTCGTTAAGGAACAGGAGTCAGTGGTCATTCAATAACGGCGTAGTGCTCCTCCAGATCAGATTTACATTACTGAAAGATGAAACTGATATCAGAACAGGCCATGGATGGTGCCGTGCCAGCTGCTGATGCCTCGTTCCTTCTTGTGGGTTAAAAAGATTGAACAATTATTGAAAATCCCTCGCTTAAAGCCTGTATATTTTTTCAAAAATTTAGCAAAAGTGAATTGAATGTCCAACAGGTGAACGTCTGATAAGTTCCCACTACCTGTCCACTTTTTTAGAATAAAGGTGAAGACAAGTAGAAAGGAGTGGTGGGCTGTGCAGACAGTCTCCGTTGAGGACAACCAGCGAACTAATACTGCCGTGGGCCGCCGTATCCGGGAGGCTCGTCTTGAAAAGGAATATAAACAAAAAGAATTGGCAGAGATGGTAAAGGTCGATCCGAAATATCTCAGCCGTATCGAGAATGGACATTCTGGTATTTCAAGAGAGTTACTGATGCGGATAGGAAAGATACTCGGAAAGGGATTGGATTATTTTTACCTGGATAATCCGGAGCTTGAAGAAGCTCATGCGTTAGATGCGGAAATAGCGCTTAAACTGGGGAAATGCAGCAAGGGACAGAAACTGATAATCAGTAAACTGATCGATGCAATACTGGATATACCGAGAGAGGATCTGAGCCTGTAGGCATTATTTTCTATGGCCTCTTCGGGATTGATCAATTGTGTTTTTGCGTAGCGTGGAGCTTCTGGCATGACTTATCATACCGGCAGCTCTTTGTTTTTTTATAAAGGAAGGTGGGTTCAATGTCAGAGTATCTTGATGATTCATAGCGCGGGCTTATTTTTTTAGGTCATTCACTTCATCACACTACCACGCACACGCATATAAGGGACGCCAGAACCTGATATTGGGCAGAAATGGCGTATATGCATTTACTTTAAAAAGTAGAAGGGACAAAAATAAATTGGATAAGGAAGAAATAGTTTCAGCCTTTTCTCGCAGGGCAGATGGGCCTCCACCATCTGATCTTGCGGGAAATGAAGACAAGCTGATTTTTTATAAGCGGGTTGAGCGGATCCAGGAAATAGACGATCCTGCAAAGAGACTTGCGATATTGATGGAGGCTGGGATCGGATACTTCAAGGCAGACTGGATCGGATGTGTTGACGCTGATTTCGAAAACAGGATCATGAAACCGTATTTCTGGTGCGATGCCAGACGAGGTTCCATGGCAGAGACACCGTTTACAGAGCGATCTTTCTCTGATGAGATGTACAGATGGGTAATGGCATTCAGGCAGAACAGAACTGTCTAGGTACTTGATGCCGATGAGATTCGAGATATCTTTGAGGGGGAGTATCAGTTCTACAGGGAGTTAGGGGTCAGGTCGATAGTGGCGATTCCTTTCAGGCGTAAGACGAATGGCTTCGTTGTGATCAAGAATCCGGGTATCAATGTCGGAGAGGACTGCACACTTAAGACATTCGCAGATATGATCCTTGTGGAAGTGAGTGAGAAGAAAACTCACGAGGTACGAAGTGGTGAGACTGTTCCCTGCTATCGTGACTATCTTAAGTCAGAGCGGGATGTCTTCATCAAGCTTTTCGGAAAGATGCGGATAGAGACTGTTCGTGGCACAGTAAGCTGTGAACAACTCAGAAGAGCAAAGCTTGATTTGATAAAGCTTCTTGTGTGCTCCAAGTATCCGGTTAGCTCACAGGACATCATAGAGCAGATAGAGCCGAACTCTGCGCCGCGTGGCTTTGATGGCGTCAGGCAGCTCATCTACCGGACAAGGCAGCTCACAGGGAATCTCTTTCCGGAAGGTGTTAATCTTATCGAGACGCTTCCGAATGGTTATCGTCTGAACAGATACCTGAATGTCATAACAGATCTCTCATGCTTCAGAGACTACACGAGACTTGCCAGGGAAGAGAGTGATCCTGATGCGAAGGCCGGATATCTCCAGAAGGCCATAGATCTCTACAGGGGTGATATCTATGTATCAGGTGACTGTGGAGATCGTATAGGACTAGCGCTTACATCCAAGTACAGCAGGATCTATCAGAATATCATCGAGGAATTCTGCTCGATACACTTCGGCCAGAGACATTATGACGTTGTTCATCGTGTGGCCGCTGAGGCACTCTGCAGAGGACACAATGATCCGGATATCTACTACTGGGTTGTCATGTCGCTTTTTGCCCTGAAGAGGAATGTTTCTGCGGAGCAGCATCTGAACATAGCTTGTCAGTCCCTTGACGACGATAGCAGCGCATGGCTCAGGAACAGAGTACAGATGGGATTTAAGAAGTGTATCTGAATCTGATATCGGAGGATGAAGCGGAGATAAACTGAGGGGACGCCTGATACAGAAAGTGGTATGTGAAAAGCGAAAAACACTTGTATTCACATTTGACATATTTTTTTTACATGGCGCTGGCTGGGAGAGGCCAGTGCTTTTTTTGCATGAAATCTCCAGGGCTGTCACGCAGAAATAACGGCTCTGTCACGTTAAAGCAACGCAAATATAACACTGCAATAACGCCTGTGTAACGTCTCCGATGACACCTGTCTGCTACGATAATGCTGCAGTCGCGATTGAGATACTCGTAAAATGTTTTTTCAGGAGGAGCTATATGTATTTCAACCAGGAGGAGGTAGGTCAGAGAGTCCGTGATCTGAGGAAGAGCCGCGGGATGACGGCGGAGAAATTATCTGAGGAGCTCGATTACAGCCACAGTCATGTGAGCAAGGCAGAAAGCGGCTTACGCTGCTATTCGATCGACCTTCTCATATGTATTTCCAGATACTTTGATGTGAGCCTTGATTATCTGATTCTCGGCAGGAGAAAAGAGAAAGAAAGAGAAATTGAACAGACGAAGCGGTCAATGCGTCTGCTTCTTGAAGAGCTGAACACTATGGTCAATGATCTCTGATTTGCCGTATTAGTGCAAATCCGGTTGCCCTTTCAGTCCATAGAAGAAGCGGTGGGTTTCGGTTATGATTTCTTCAGAACAGATTTTATCTGTTCTGAAGAAGTCGCACCTTGACAAATGAATATACATTCATCAGGTACTTCCCTGTGCGGGTTCCCGAAAGGAGCCAGCCGCAGAAACCATACGCGATGAGGTTCGATCGTCCCTCTGTGCCTTAACAGAGTAAAGGAATCGTTATGAGCGGTACATATGTTGTTTCAACCTGCCGGATAGCTTCCGCCAGTGGCGATGAAACGCACAGGTATAATGGTACTTCTGTCCAGCCACAGCCCCGGAGAAACGGGATCACGCAATGGGGGCAGCCCCGGGAGATCCCTGGAGGAGAAGCAGAGCTTACTCATGGAACCGGGAGCACCCGGTCGCCTGATGATTTCCCGGGTGTCGGGGGTCGAGGACGAATAGACACCGCAGTAACTCATAGAAAAATCATTAAACAGCTGTCTCTCTGACCAGGACAGCTGTTTCTATAAATATAAAAGTGGAAGGATTCATAGATGAATGTAATTGCAAACAAGGATTACACTGAATCAGAATTATTTGCCAGAGAACAGGCGAAGATTCAGACTGTACCTCTTCATAGCAAGGTCGCTCTCACCATAAGAGAGGCAGCCGAATATTCCAACATCGGAATCAATAAACTTGACAGCCTTCTTCGCTCGCCACGTTGCCCTTTTGTCTTATACGTGGGAAAGAAGAAACTTGTGAAGCGTAAAGAATTTGAGAAGTACATATCTGACAATGTGGAGATCTGAATCAGTGAAAAAACATATCTATTTCAGTTCCTTTCCCTGGCTTCTTTCCCATACTGAAAAATGAAGTAACATTGCAATTGCCCCTCAATTAGTGTATAATATTAAAGCTAATTTCGGGGCTTCTTTTACTTAGAAAGGAGCCTTTATGGGAAAAGATCTCAAGGGAAAGGAGATTGGTACAGGAATTGTTCAGTTGCCGAATGGGACATATTTTGGCAGATTCGTCGATAAATTCGGTAAGCGAAGGACAAAGAGATCTAAAAAAATACAGGAAGTAAAACAATGGCTTGCAGATGCGACTTATATTGACGAACACAGTGATCTGGATCAGGCGGCGGATATGTTAGTCGATGCATGGTTTGACTACTGGATCGGAATAAAGAAGCAGACAGTAAGACCTAATACGGTAAGGAACTATTCTGAGAGATATGAACGCAACATTAGAGGCGTTATAGGCAGCAAGCTTCTGACTGAAGTGAAGCCTGTACATTGTCAGAAGATTTTTTCTGACATGGCAGAAGAAGGGTACAAGACTACTACCATTTATCAGACTAGGATCACTCTTTTTAACATGCTTGAGTTTGCAAAGGAGAATGATGTTCTCATTGTAAATCCGTGCAAGAAGTCATTGAAGAGCAACATGGGTAAGCCTTCCGAGAAGAAAGAAGCCTTGACGATAGATGTTCAGAAAAAGTTTCTCGGTGCTGTAGTCGGATACAGCTATGAAAACCAATACCGTTTTGTTCTACAAACTGGACTTCGAACCGGAGAGATGATCGGACTCAAGTGGAGTGACATCGACTTCAAGAATCGGACGATGAAGATCGAGAGGACGATGGAGTACCGCTATAAGGTCGGTGAGTGGAGAATAGGACCGCCAAAGAGTCAGTCGGGTTATCGTACAGTTCCACTTACAGAAGAAGCTGTTCGTATCCTGGAGAACCAGAGAAAGAAAAATCAGAGTTTAAAGATAATTCCGATGGAATGGAAAGACTTTGTCTTCCTTTGCAGAAAAGGCACACCGGTCAAGAACAGCACCTATGACACAGGGCTGTTCAAGTATTGTGATCGTGCCGGTATACCGCGTTTTTCGATGCACGTCTTAAGACATACCTTTGCTACCAGATGTATCGAGGCCGGAATGAAGCCGAAGACTCTGCAGAAGATTCTGGGACATTCCAACATAGGAATTACCATGAACCTGTACGTCCACATTACTGAGGACGAGAAGCATAGAGAGATTGACCTCGTGGCTGATGCGCTGAAAGTCATATAAAACTTGATGCGAAATTCAAATCCGTGGTACTCGCCGTGGTACTCGGTCGAAATGGCACACCGCGCAAAGCCCGTAAATATAAGGATTTTTAAGGAGATATAAGAAGAAATGAAACTAGGAATCGTTGGACTGCCTAATGTCGGTAAGTCCACATTATTTAATGCCATTACCAAAGCGGGTGCGGAAGCGGCAAATTATCCGTTCTGCACGATTGAGCCGAATGTTGGTGTGGTCGCAGTACCCGATGAACGCCTCGACAAGCTTGCGGCGCTGTATCATTCACAGAAGGTTACACCGGCGGTGATCCAGTTTGTTGATATTGCAGGACTGGTAAAGGGAGCCTCCAAGGGCGAGGGACTCGGCAACCAGTTCTTATCTAATATCAGAGAGACCGATGCCATTGTGCATGTGGTAAGATGCTTTGATGATCCTAATGTGGTGCATGTCGATGGTTCTGTTGACCCGATCCGTGATATAGACACAATTAATCTGGAGCTGATTTTCTCGGATCTGGATCTGCTTGATCGTAGAATGGCTAAAACCAAGAAGCTCACGATGAGCAATAAGGATGCTAAAGAGGAGTACGCACTTCTGGAAGCACTTCATGCGCATCTGGAGGAGGATAAGCTGGCGATCAGCTTTGATGCCGGAGATGATGATAAAAATGCCTTTATTGACAGTCTTGATCTCCTGACAAGAAAGCCGGTCATCTATGCGGCAAATGTCGGCGAGGATTCCGTTGCAGATGATGGTGCGTCCAATGCGTATGTTGCAAAGGTGCGGGCATATGCCAGGGAAACGAACTCCGAGTGCTTTGTGATCAGTGCGCAGATTGAGCAGGAAATCGCAGAGCTGGAGGATGATGAAAAGGCGGAGTACCTTGAGTCGATGGGCATGACAGAGTCCGGACTTGATAAAATTGTGCGGGCATCCTACAGTCTGCTTGGGCTTATGAGCTTCCTTACCGCAGGTGAAAAGGAGACGAGGGCATGGACGATCCGAAAGGGTACCAAGGCGCCTCAGGCTGCGGGCAAAATTCACTCTGATTTTGAACGAGGCTTTATCAAGGCAGAAATTGTAAATTACAAGGATCTGCTGGACTGTGGTTCGATTGCTGCGGCAAGAGAGAAGGGTCTGATCCGGATGGAAGGTAAGGACTACGTGATGCAGGACGGAGATGTGGTAGAGTTCAGGTTTAATGTCTGACATCCGTAAGTGCTTTTCACGAGATTTCCTAATGGATATCTTTCAATAAATAAAGTATATAGAGAACCAATGGGGATCATAATGACCATGCTTATAAGTTTGGCTGTTAAACCACGTATAATTTCTATATAATTATAGAAAAGGTTCAGGATCATGGATTAAAGAGGGAATGGAGACATAGCTTAAGCTGTGGATCGGTTCCCTCTTTTTTTATAAAAACATCAGGGCGGGAATGATCAAAAATCCGCCTGTGGTGGGGGATATTCCCAAAAACAAGCTTTTTGAGGGTGGATGTCGCGTTCCTGACTTTGTGTATAATATGCAAAAATATACAATTATCACGTATTTTATTGAAAAAATATAGAAAAAATAAGTAAAAAAGCCAGAAAAAGTGTATGGATTTTTTTGCAGTCATTCTATTATCCTGTCTTGACAATTATTCGGAATAAAGGCATTATTATATTCGTAAGTGGTAGAAAGTGGTAGAAAGTGGTAATGACTGGATGTTTACTGGTGAGTATCATCACAATCTGGATGCGAAGGGCAGGATGATCATTCCGGCGAAGTTCCGGGAGGGTCAGAGCGATACCTTCTGGGTGACTAGGAGCCTGGATGGATGCCTCAGCATGTATACTCCGGATGGATGGCAGGAGCTTGTAAATAAACTGGATTCACTGCAATTTACCAGTACAAAAGCAAGGATGATGAAGCGCTTCATTATAGGCAGCTCGGTGCAGTGCGATCTTGATAAGCAGGGGCGGATCCTGATTCCGCAGGTGCTTAGAAAGACGGCAGGTCTCGACAAGGATGTTACATTGGTTGGTGTCGGAGACCATGTGGAAATCTGGTCCAGTGAGTCCTGGGATGCTTATAACAATTTCGATGATCCGGAGGCGCTTGCTGCAGAGCTGGAGGGACTTGGCATTTGACATTTAAACATTATTCCGTACTGCTCCGCGAAACCATCCAGGGACTGAATATCGATCCAGATGGCATTTATGTGGATGGCACACTCGGAGGCGGAGGGCATGCGCTGGAGGTGTGCAGGAGACTATCTCCCAAGGGGAGGTTGATCGGTATAGATCAGGATAAGGATGCGATTGCAGCAGCAGGTGAGAGACTCAGGGACTTTAGCGACCGGGTTACCATCGTGCGCAGCAATTATGAACAAATTGATACGGTCCTGCATGAGCTTCAAATTGAAAAAGTAAATGGAATTTACCTCGATCTCGGTGTTTCCAGTTATCAGCTGGATACTGCAGAACGAGGATTTTCTTATCGGATAGATGCACCGCTGGATATGAGGATGGATGACCGAAATCCTGTAACAGCGGCAGACATTGTCAATGATTATAGTGAAGCGCAGCTTTTCCATATGATTAAAAATTATGGAGAGGATCGTTTTGCACAGAATATTGCAAAGCATATTGTCAAGTACCGCGAAAAAAAGCGGATCGAAACAACGCTCGAGCTTGCGGATATTATATCGGGCGCAATTCCGGCGAGGATTCGCGCGACATCCGGGCATCCCGCCAAAAGAACATTTCAGGCAATCCGGATTGAACTGAATCGGGAGCTGGATGTACTGGAAAACTCTCTGGACACAATGATTGATGATCTTAAAGAGGGTGGGAGACTTTGTGTAATTACCTTTCATTCGCTGGAGGACCGGATCGTAAAAAACAAGTTCAGAACAGCGGAAAAGCCTTGTATCTGTCCGCCGGATTTCCCTGTATGCGTATGCGGCAGGAAATCAAAGGGACGCGTCATTACAAGGAAGCCGATCCTGCCGTCTGAGGAGGAGCTCAGAGAAAACAGCAGGTCGCAGAGCGCTAAGCTCAGGATATTTGAGAAGCATACAGAGGTTTGAATATGAAATCCCTGGAGAGTGGGCTGCCTAAGGTCTGGCGGCATCCGATGTAAGGGTCGGATGGTAGCTCTCCCTGGATATCCGGGTAAGTTTTCTGATGCTTTGGTATTGATTAAGATCTGAATCAGGATAGAAAGTCGTTCTGCATATAATGTTTGGTGCAGGACAGGGGGATGTGAGCATATGGCTAGGAGTACAGCAAGGACAGCTGGAAAAGTACATACGTTTGTGGATGGTAATACCGTACGGAAGGAGCTTCCACAGATACAGAAGCCTCGTCGTTCGCCGGGGACCAAACGGAAAACCGGTAAAAAGCAGCATACATATATGCAGCTTGACCGTCAGAGGATCCTTTCCGAGAGGGAGATGGATCACCGTGCCCAGCAGGAACGGCTGAGAGGCAAGGCGGTTTCAGTGGATGCACCCTTTCTTTTTGTGCTTATTGTAGCATCACTTTGCACTCTGGCGCTGTGCTTTAACTATATACAGCTGCAGACCTCCATTAATTACAGAATGTCCTCGATTGATCAGAAAAAGCAGCAGCTTGAACAGCTTAAATCAGAAAATGATGCGCTGCAGAGCTCCATTGATACTGCTGTCGATCTTAATGAAATTTACCGTATCGCTACCCAGGAGCTTGGGATGGTATACGCAGGTAATGATCAGGTAATTACCTACAACAAAACGGAAAGCGAGTATGTGAGACAGTATGAGGACATCCCGGAATACAAGTAACAACACAAATCGGAAAAAGAGGGGTAAGATCCTCACGCAATACATGCAGAGAAAGCTGGCAGTCGCACTCGGTGTGATTATGCTGGCTTTAATTGCGCTTATCGGAGCAATCTACCGGATTATCTATACCAATAATGATGATTACAATAAGATTGTGCTGTCGCAGAGGCAGGCGTCCTATGACTCGCGTACGATTCCTTTCCGCCGGGGCGATATTATGGACCGGAACGGCACGGTGCTTGCTACAAGCCAGAAGGTCTATAATCTGATCCTGGATCCCAAGGTCATATATTCAAGAGACGACGGCCGCTATGTGGATGCAACGGTACAGGCTCTGTCAGAGTATTTTGGATATGATCAGGGAGAACTCAAGCAGCTTCTGGAGGAGCGGAAGGATAAATCCTATGTGAAGTACCAGAAGCAGCTTTCCTATGATGATAAGTCCGGCTGGGAGAAGTATGTAGAAGATAAAAACAAGCAGTTTGCGGCTTCCGGAGACAAGGCAAGGGTAAAGGGAGTCTGGTTTGAGGATGAATATACGCGGACGTATCCATATAATTCACTTGCCTGCAATGTCATAGGATTTTCCACACCGGATGGTTCCAACGGTACCGGAGGAGTAGAGCAGTATTACAACTCCACACTGATGGGAACCAATGGACGGGAGTACGGTTATCTTGACGACGATACAAGACTGCAGTCTGTGCTTAAGGAGCCGACGGATGGCAACTCTATCGTCACAACGATCAATACCAACATTCAGATGTCGGTGGAGAAGTATCTAAACGAGTGGCAGAACGACGATGTCGGATCTAAGGTTGCGGCTGCCATCGTGATGGATCCCAAGACATCTGAGGTGCTTGCGATGGCATCGACCAATCAGTTTAATCTTAATGACCCGCGGGCACTGGATCCGAAGGTTTATACAGATGATGTGCTGATGAAGCTCGGACGTACAGAAGCTGTCGGTGTATATCACCGCCAGAAGCCGGACGCGGAGGAGATTACGGAGGATCAGGTTTCCAAGTACTTTACCAATGATGAAATCAAATCCTACGGGCAGCAGGTTGCGTGGAACCAGATCTGGAGAAATGTGGCAGTATCGGATACGTATGAGCCGGGCTCTACTGCAAAGCCATTTACCATTGCCGCGGCACTCGAGACAGGAGCCATTACGCCCTCTACGATATTTGTCTGTGATGGATATGTGGAGTTAAATGATGGCCTACATACCTGGAGAATCAAGTGCCACAATATCAATGGTGACGGACCGCTGGATGCAGAGCAGGCACTGATGCGTTCCTGTAACGTATATCTCATGCAGACAGCATTTGCCCTGGGCGCCGAGAACTTTGTAAAGTATCAGCATATTTTTGGCTTTGGTGAGAAAACCGGCATTGACCTCCCGGCGGAGGCAGACACCTCGGATCTTGTATATACCGCGGATACCCTTGGTAAAACGGCACTTGCGACCAATTCCTTTGGACAGAACTTTAACGTCACAATGATACAGATGGCTTCCGCGTACTGCAGCATTTTGAATGGCGGCTCCTACTACAAGCCACACGTAGTCAAGCAGATTCTTAATTCCAACGGAACTGTGCTGGAGGACATCAAGCCTGAGCTTGTCCGGACAACTGCGTCTAAGGAGACCTGTGATTTCCTTAAGGAAGCCTTGTTTCAGACGGTTGAAGGCGGTACTGGCGTCAAGGCAAAGATTACAGGCTATCATGTCGGTGGCAAGACCGGTACAGCGGAGAAGCTGCCGCGTTCGGCTAAAAACTATCTTGTTTCCTTCTGCGGTTTTGCTCCGGTAGAGGATCCGCAGGTACTGGTATATGTGATCGTTGATACACCTAATCTCAAGGGAGAAGCGCAGGCAACGGCCTCATTCGCAATCGGCATCGAGCGGAAGATCATGAATGAAGCCCTGCAGTTCCTCAACATCCCGGCACAGGGAGAGACGGATCCGCAGAACTCACTCAACAATGCGTTGTCAACAAGTCCGGAGGGTATCAGTAAGGAAACCATGGGAGCTGAAGTGGAAACCGATGCAGAGGGCAATACCATTGCGGCAGGTGAAACCGATGCGGCTGGCAACGTGCTGGAAACCAACGCCAATGGAGATGTGGTAATCCGGGCTACGGATGCGAATGGAAACACTATTGCGGAAACCCGCGGTCCGGCAGTAACAGATGAGGCCATTAAGGATGGAAGCTCGGATCTGCCAGATGCTGTACCTGGGACAGATGCGGCATCCCAGTCGGAAAGCACGGAGACTGGTGAAACTACATTGAAAAATGATGACAGTGCGCAAACGACGGAGAGTGATGAAACGACTGCGTCGAAGACAGAGGATTAAATTTTGGAGTGACATAAGATGCAGGCTCCGATCTGATGAACCGGAGCCTGCCTATAGGATCTCAGCATCTGATGGCTGATGAAAAAAATAACTGAGGAATCGAAATGTATTTGGATTTGGTATTATCAATATTTATTAGCTTTGCACTTGTGACGATTGCCTGCCCTTTTGCAATCCCGGAGCTTCATAAGCTGAAGTTTGGACAGGAGGTGCGGGATGACGGTCCCAAGGCACATCTCAAAAAGCAGGGAACACCGACAATGGGAGGCATCGTATTTATCCTGGCGATTCTGCTTACCGGACTGATTTTTGCAGGGAGATACCCACATGTACTGCCGGTGCTGTTTCTTACAGTGGGCTTCGGCGTGGTTGGCTTTGTAGATGACTTTCTTAAAGTGGTGAAGCACCAGTCGGAGGGTTTTAATCCAAAGCAGAAATTTATCTGTCAGCTGATCATCACAACGATCTTTGCCATATACCTCTACCGGTCTCCGGACTATGCCAATACCATGCTGGTGCCGTTTACAGGATATTATCTTGACCTTGGATGGCTGTATATTCCGGCAGTGCTGTTTATTGTAACAGCGACAGATAACGGAGCCAATTTCACCGATGGTCTGGATGGACTGTGCTCCTCGGTAACTGCGGTGATCGCGCTTTTCCTTGCTGCGGTGAGTCTTGCGTTTCGCGGCGGAGAGATCACACCGGCAGCGGGTGCTGTGTTTGGCGCACTGCTTGGCTTTTTGATTTTTAATGCCTATCCGGCTAAAGTATTTATGGGAGATACCGGGTCCCTTGCACTTGGAGGATTTGTTGCGGCAGCTGCATTTGAACTCCAGATATCACTGTTTATTCCTGTTTTTGCATTTATCTATCTTATAGAAGTACTGTCGGTTATTATGCAGGTAACCTACTTTAAAGCAACCCATGGAAAACGGATTTTCAGGATGGCTCCGATTCACCATCATTTTGAATTGGGTGGCTGGTCTGAGACCAAGGTTGTGACAGTCTTCACGGTAGTAACCATTCTGCTATGCCTGCTTTCCTCTCTGGGAATTTCCTGAGATTATACGGTAGGACTCATACCTTATGGAAATTTTCGGAATATAAACAGGCTTGATGCAGCATCAAAACGGGGGGCGGAGATATGGAAAAACAGAAGGTTCTTGTGCTGGGCACAGGAAAAAGTGGAATTGCAGCTGCAAAACAGATTCTGAATCTCGGGGGACAGGTGATCCTCTTTGATTCCAATTCTAAGCTAGATCAGGTTAGGCTTCTTAAAAACTTTAATCAGAAGGACAAGGTATCCATAGTGACAGGAGAGCTGCCGCCGGAGCAGCTTATTGGAGTTGATCTTGCAGTCATCAGCCCGGGGATCCCGCTGGACAAGCCATTTGTCAAGCAGATTGACTGTGCCAAAATACCGATCTGGGGAGAAATCGAGCTGGCGTATCAGTCCAGCAAGGGTAAGCTGGCAGCTGTCACCGGCACAAACGGCAAGACAACGACAGTTTCTCTGATTGGCGAAATCCTTAAAACGCAATATAATGATGTACATGTCTGCGGTAACATAGGAAATCCTTTTACAGAAGATGCGCTGGATACGGATGACAGCTCGGTAACGATTCTGGAGGTAAGTTCCTTCCAGCTGGAAACAATTATGGATTTCCATCCGCATGTTTCGGCCATTACCAATATTACGCCGGATCATCTTGACCGTCACAAGACCATGAAAAATTACATCAAGGTCAAGGAATCCATTGCAATGAATCAGACCGAGGATGATTATATTGTTCTGAATTATGAGGATCCGGAGCTTAAAAAATTTGGCAGAAGGAAGACTCTGAAACCAAAGGTGGTATGGTTCAGCTCCCGACACGTACTTAAGGATGGCTTTTATTATAAGGAACCGGAAATTCACTATGCACACGATGGAGAGGATGATGTGCTGCTTAATGTGCATGATCTGATCCTGTTAGGGGCTCATAATTATGAGAATGTTATGACCGCGATGGGTGTCGCTCTCCATATGGGCGTTCCGATGGATAAGATTGTATCTGCCTGCAAGGCATTTCAGCCTGTAGAGCACAGAATTGAGTTTGTCAGGGAGAGAAGCGGAGTTCGGTATTACAATGACTCCAAGGGGACCAATCCTGACGCTGCGATCCAGGCATTACGTGCTATGCCGGGGCCTGTCATCCTCATCGGCGGCGGATATGATAAGCACATTGCCTTTGACGACTGGGTTAAGGAATTTAAGGGCAGAGTCAAATATCTTGTACTGATCGGTCAGACCAGAAATGAGATTGCGGAATGTGCTAAAAAATATGGATTTACCAATATCATGTTTGCAGAGGATATGGATGAAGCGGTCAAGGACTGCGCTGCGTATGCAGAAGCAGGCGATTATGTGCTGCTGAGTCCTGCCTGTGCAAGCTGGGGTATGTTTGATAATTATGAGCAGAGAGGCCGTATCTTTAAGGACCTCGTCAATAAACTGTAATATAAAACGGCAGAGAACCGGCAGGAGGATACTTCATGGCAGATAAAAAGAAAAAACAGGGGCATTTTTATGATTTCAGTCTCCTGTTTGCAGTGCTCTTTATTACAGGCTTTGGTCTCATCATGATGTATTCTGCCTCCGGGTATTCTGCACAGAGTCAGATGAATGATGCCATGTATTATTTAAAACGGCAGGCTGTATTTGCTGTTTTGGGTATTGGCGTTATGCTGTTTGTTTCTCGTTTTTTTGATTATCATCTTTTAGGCAAATTTAATCTGATTATTTACGTTATTGCGGCAGTGCTGGTTGTACTGACCATGGCGATCGGCCTGAGCTCACACGGATCATCCCGCTGGATTTCACTGGCAGGTGTCCGCTTTCAGCCATCAGAAATTATGAAAATTGCCGTGATCATTGTGGAGTCCTCGGTAATTACGCATTATGGGTATCGCATCAATGACTGGCATACTGCAGTTCCGGTTATGGCATGGGGCATTATTCCGGGAGCGGTCATTGCCTTTAACAACCTGTCTACCGGTATGATTATTGCCGGCATCACCTTTGGTATGATCTTTGTTGCCTGTCAGAAGTACTGGCCTTTTGCAACGCTTGGACTTTTTGGCATCCTGGCATATGTTTTTGCTTATCCATTTGCGCGGTTTCTGGAAAATATTCATGTTCTGCATGCATATCAGCTGACACGTATTTTCTCCTGGAAGGATCCGGCAAGCTATGCAGATGAAACCTTCCAGACCTTACAGGGACTTTACGCCATCGGCTCCGGTGGTATTTTTGGCAAAGGGCTGGGAGAGAGTGTACAGAAGTTTCTGATGCCCGAGGCCCAGAATGATATGATCTTTACGATTATATGTGAGGAGCTGGGGCTTTTTGGCGCGGTTTCACTGATTCTGATTTATAGCTTTATTATCTACAGAATGTATGATATTGCAAGAAACGCCAAGGATCTTTTTGGCTCCATGCTGGTGATCGGCATCATGTTCCATATTGCACTGCAGGCGATCCTTAACATCGCGGTTGCCACCAATTCCATCCCCAATACCGGTATTACCCTTCCGTTTGTAAGCTATGGTGGTACATCCCTGGTGCTTCTGATGAGTGAGGTGGGGATTTGTCTCTCGGTATCCAGGCAGATTGTAATTGAAAGGCAATGAGTGCTTAGTGGAAACACCCGCCTTATTATGAATGGAGTTGTATGATTGAAGAATTTGAACAGAAAGAAAAGCAAACCAGACATCTCCTGAGGATGGGTATTGTCATGATCCTGCTTCTGATTGCCCTGATACTTGCCAGCGCAAGAATCCACACCTTTAAGATCCTGGGCAATGCGCATTACTCGGAGCAGGAGGTCGCGGACATGATTTTTTCCGGTCCATGGGATACCAACTCGTTTTATCAGTTTATTAAAGATAAAACCCAGCCACATAAACAGCTGCCATTTGTTGAGAAATATCAGATCCACTGGACCGGCCCGCTGTCGGTGGAGATTATCGTATATGAAAAAAATGTCGTGGGTTATGTAGATTATATGTCCAGCCATATGTATTTTGACAAGGACGGTATCATCGTTGAGTCGACGAATGATACTCTGCCGGGGATCCCCAGAGTCGAAGGGCTGGAATTTGGGTCAATCGTATTATATAAGCCGCTCCCCGTCGCAAATAATAGAGTCTTTAATGACATTTTAAATCTGACGGGTTCCCTGGCGGAATACGGGATCAGCTGTGACAACGTAAAGTATGATACATTTCTGAATGCAACGCTTACAATCGGAGATCTGGAGGTTGCTCTGGGACAGGACAATCTTATGGAAATGAAAATATCCACCCTGAATGACATCCTGCCCAAGCTCGCCGGCAGAAAGGGAGAGCTGGATCTCAGCGAGTATAAGGAAAACACCGACCGGGAATCCTATATTTTCAAAGAGAAAAAGTCTTGATATTTAAAGGATTTATTAGTATAGTAATTTAGTGTATCTATTTCAGACTGGAGACATGTGCAAATAGTTACTCATTATAAGGTATTCAAGAATGACTTTAGAAAATAAGGGATAAATGTAAGGAGGAAGATTATGCTCGAGATTAAACTTCCTGAGTCAGAGGCAGCTGCTAAGATTATCGTAGTTGGTGTTGGTGGCGCAGGTAATAATGCGGTAAACAGAATGGTGGATGAGGGAGTCATCGGCGTTGAGTTTATCGGCATCAATACAGATAAGCAGGCGCTTCAGTTCAGCAAGGCACCGACAACGATGCAGATCGGCGAGAAGCTTACCAAGGGACTTGGCTGCGGAGGCAGACCTGAGGTTGGCGCCAAGGCGGCAGAGGAGAGCTCGGAGGATATTACAGCTGCATTTCAGGGAGCTGATATGGTGTTCGTCACCTGTGGTATGGGCGGTGGCACCGGTACCGGAGCCGCTCCTGTCATTGCCAAGATTGCAAAGGATATGGGCATCCTGACGGTCGGCGTTGTTACAAAGCCATTCCGTTTTGAGGCAAAGCAGAGGATGACCAATGCCCTTAAAGGCATCGAGAATTTAAAGGAAGCTGTTGATACTCTGATCGTTATCCCTAATGATCGTCTTCTTGAGATTGTTGACCGTAGAACGACTATGCCGGATGCTCTTAAAAAGGCAGATGAGGTGCTTCTGCAGGCAGTTCAGGGCATAACCGACCTGATTAATGTTCCGGGTCTCATCAACCTTGATTTTGCGGATGTGTCCTCTGTTATGAAGGATAAGGGCATAGCTCATGTGGGTATTGGTAAGGCAAAGGGAGATGAAAAGGCAACAGAAGCTGTAAAAGCTGCGATTTCTTCCCCACTCCTTGAGACAACCATCGAGGGCGCCAGTGATGTTATCATCAATATCTCCGGTGATGTTTCTCTGGTAGAGGCCAACGAGGCTGCTTCTTATGTAGAGGAGCTTGCAGGAGACAATGCCAATATCATCTTTGGTGCTATGTATGATGAAAATGCGCAGGATGAGTGCACAATTACAGTAATTGCTACCGGTATTAAGGACGTTTCATCTACGGATAACATTGATGCGCAGCAGAAGCCGGCGGCAGATACTGCACGGAAGACAGAAACCCGTATGCCTGATTTCCTTAGCGGCAGCTATCAGAGACCTGGTGTTCCGGTTTCACAGCAGGCAAGTCTCAATTTTTCACAGGATACTGGCGCACACACGGATGCGTCTGCAGCACAGCCATCCGTTCAACCTTCCGTTAACAGACCGCAGGCTAATAAGGAAATGTCAATCAATATCCCGGATTTCCTTAGAAATAGAAAATAATTGGAAATGATCTGACTTTTATGTAACTTTCAGGCTATGTCTTTACGGCATAGCCTTTTTTATGTTAAGATGGCAAACTGCAGAACATAGTATGATAAAAAATGATAAGAGGTATATATGGCAGACAGCATTAGAGCAGAAATTGAGAAACGCCGTACGTTTGCAATTATTTCCCACCCGGATGCAGGTAAAACGACATTAACAGAGAAGTTTCTTCTGTATGGAGGCGCAATCAATCTTGCCGGAACCGTTAAGGGCAGAAAGGCGACGAAGCATGCAGTTTCCGACTGGATGGAGATCGAGAAGGAGAGAGGTATTTCCGTAACATCGTCTGTGCTGCAATTTAATTATGAAGGAAAGTGCATCAACATTTTGGATACCCCGGGACACCAGGATTTCTCGGAGGATACATACCGGACGCTGATGGCTGCGGACTCAGCAGTTATGGTTATCGATGGCGCCAAGGGCGTGGAGCCTCAAACTATCAAGTTGTTTAAAGTATGTGTCATGCGCCATATCCCGATTTTTACCTTTATCAATAAGTTTGACCGCGAGGCGAAGGATCCGTTTGAGCTTCTGGATGACATTGAGGATGTGCTCAATATCCGTACCTGCCCGATTAACTGGCCGATCGGCTGCGGACATAATTTTAAAGGAGTATTTGATCGCAAAAGCAAGACAGTTGAGCTTTTTAAGGCAGCCCAGGGTGGAGCCAGGGAGGTGGAAACGCATGACTACGCGTTGGATGATCCCGAGCTTACCACGATCCTTGGCAAGGATTACTATGATAAGCTGGAGGAGGATGTCGAGCTTCTGGACGGTGCTTCGGATGATTTTGATCAGGAGAGAGTCAACCGGGGAGATCTGACTCCGGTTTTCTTTGGATCGGCGCTTACAAACTTTGGCGTACAGACCTTCCTGGAGCATTTTCTTGCCATGACACTACCGCCGCTTCCGCGTACCTCTGATCAGGGAGTGATTGATCCGGTAACAGAGCCGTTTTCTGCCTTTGTATTTAAGATTCAGGCAAATATGGATCCTCGCCATAGGGATCGAGTGGCATTTATGAGGATCTGCTCCGGTGAGTTTGATGCCGGCATGGAGGTGAACCATATCCAGGGAGGCAGGAAGGTCAAGCTGTCGCAGCCTACGCAAATGATGGCAGATGAACGTAAAATCGTAGACAAGGCTTATGCGGGTGATATTATCGGTGTATTTGATCCGGGGATTTTTTCCATAGGCGACACCCTGGAGCTCGGCAGTAAAAAATTCCGCTTCGAGGGTATCCCGACGTTTGCTCCAGAGCATTTTGCAAGAGTACGGCAGATTGACACCATGAAGCGGAAGCAGTTCCTAAAGGGCGTCTCTCAGATTGCGCAGGAAGGTGCGATCCAGATCTTCCAGGAGTATAACACCGGTATGGAAGAAATTATTGTTGGCGTTGTAGGCGTATTACAGTTTGAAGTTCTGACGTATCGTCTTAAAAACGAATATAATGTTGACGTACGTCTTGATATGCTGCCATATGAGCATATCCGCTGGATTGAAAACTGGCAGGAATATGATATTGAGCATATCGAAGGTACCTCGGATATGAAGATGGTTAAGGATCTTAAGGACCGTCCGTTACTTCTATTTGCACACGAGTGGTCGGTAGGCATGGTACTCGATCGGAATAAGGGATTAAAGCTTTCCGAATTTAGTAAAAACTGATAATATAGTACAGTAAATCCATAAGGAGGGCTGAAGATGAATAAACACGTTAACGACTGGATTGACGCTCACAAGCAGGATTTGATTGAGGATATTAAGGAGCTTTGCTCGGTCAATTCTGTAAAGGGTGCATATGAGCAGGGCAAGCCCTTTGGCGACGGCCCGTTTGATGCTTTGAATCTCGCACTTTCCATGTGTGATAAATATGGTTTCCAGATTCACAATTATGAAAATTATGTCGGCACGGCAGACCTGGATCCGACGCTTCCCAGGAGCCTTGACATTCTGGCCCATACAGATGTGGTTCCGGCAGGCGAGGGCTGGACGGTTACAGAGCCGTTTCATGTAATTGAAAAGGATGGACGGCTTTACGGGCGTGGAACCTCGGACGATAAGGGACCGCTTCTTTGCGCACTTTATGCTATGAGAGCATTAAAGGAGACAAACACAAAGCTCAGTAAGGGAGTGCGCCTTATTATGGGTGCGGATGAGGAGTGCGGATCTTCGGATATTGCAAAGTACTACGCGGCTGAGCCGGAGGCTGAAATGACGTTTTCTCCGGATGCGGAGTTCCCGTTAATCAATATTGAGAAGGGTCAGTTCCGCGGAACCTTGTCTAAAAGCTTTGCAGAAGACAAGACAACGCCGAGGATCCTTTCTCTGGAGGCTGGCATTGCGTTGAATGCTGTCCCGCAGAAGGCTGTCATTAAGTTTGAGGGACTGGATATGAACCTCGCAGAGGAGCCGTGCAATGAAGTGGAGCGTACATTAGGCGTGAAATGCATTCAGAGCGGTATTGATGAAATTACTGTGATCGGCGAGTCAGCGCATGCCTCTACGCCGGAGACCGGTAAGAATGCAGGCCTTGCAGCTCTGATCCTTATCTCCAAGCTTCCACTTCATGAGTCGGAGGAACTGAAGCAGCTGAAGCAGGTGCTTAGACTGTTCCCATATGGCGTTACAGATGGTTCCGGACTTGGTATACAGATGGAGGATGAGGAGTCTCATGCGTTAACTTGTACACTGGATCTTTTCCATGTGGATCCGGGCTATATAGAATTCCAGTTCGATGCGAGAACTCCGGTGATGGCAGACAAATTAAACTGTGAGGATGTTGCCTCCAGGTCCGTGCAGGAGGCTGGATTTGACTGGACTACACCTGGCATGATTCCGCCGCATAAGGTGCCGGCTGACTCGGCATTTGTCAAGACGCTGCTTGCTTCCTATGAGGCTGTGACCGGCTTAAAGGGTGAGACGATCGCTATTGGTGGAGGCACCTATGTGCATGATCTCAAAAACGGTGTTGCATTTGGAGCGGTAATGCCCGGACGGGATACGCATATGCATGGCGCGGATGAATTTTTTGACATTGATAACATTATCACAGCGACCAAGGTGTATGCAGAAGCTATTTATAATCTCTGCAAATAACTACCATATTTTGCCGTTATAGTTTTAAACTATAACGAAGTATCAGTTTTTCATAAGGCCGGGCTTCTTGACTTATAGAAGCTCCGGCCTTAAACTTTAGGCTATTAAATTTGGTGCTGTGGAATTGATCAAACCAAATGGAGGTGTATAAATTGGGAGGAGATCCGATCATCCGGCTCGCCGGACTGGGAAAGACATTTAAAACATCATCCGGGGACGTAATTGCTTTGGACGATATAGATCTTGATATCGCAGAGGGAAGTATTCAGGGAATCATAGGTTTGTCCGGAGCGGGCAAATCCACCCTTGTACGATGCATTAACTATCTGGAGGTACCGACCAGCGGCAAGGTTTTATTTGAAGGCAAAAGCCTTGGCGATATGACTGCAGCTGAAATACGAGATACGAGAAAAAAGATGGGTATGATCTTCCAGCAGTTTAATCTGCTGAATCAGCGGAATTTACTCAGAAATGTAACATTCCCACTGGAGATCTCCGGATGGAATCGTAAAAAGGCTGAGGAGAGAGCGCTGGAGCTTTTAAAGCTTGTAGGATTAGGAGATAGGACCAGAAATTATCCTTCACAGCTGTCCGGTGGTCAGAAACAACGAGTCGCCATAGCAAGGGCGCTTGCTACGAACCCGAAGGTGCTGCTTTGCGATGAGGCTACCTCTGCACTGGATCCCAAAACGACCAAGCAGATATTGGACCTGCTGAAGCAGATCAATGATGAGATGGGGGTGACGGTTATTGTCATCACACATCAGATGTCTGTTATTGAGGCGATCTGTGATCAGGTTGCGATTATAGATCATTCGCATATTGCGGAGAGCGGTCCGGTTGCCGAGGTATTTTCCAACCCTAAAACGGATATCGGCAGGAGACTGATCCTTGGAGATGGTACGGGAGATGTGCATTTCGGCAAGAACCGGAAGCTTAGGATTGTATTTGACGGCAGAAATGCGCATGAACCGATTATCTCGGATATGATCCTTACATGCAAGGCACCGGTAAATATCTTGTTTGCCAATACAAAGCAAGTCGGTGAGGAAGCAGTTGGTCAGATGGTTGTGGAGCTGCCGGAAAGCCAGGAAGAGGCGGAAAGAATTACACATTATCTCAGTGCAAAGCATATTACGTTTGAGGAGGTGAGATAAATGGTAATAAATGCGGATACAATTGCAATGTACTTGACCGAGACATGGGCAACTATTTACATGACTTTGATTTCCAGCGCGGTTTCCTATCTGATCGGCATTCCTCTGGGAGTGATTCTGGTAGTTACAGATAAGGATGGCATTGCACCCTGCTCCCCTGTGCATGCAGTACTGGGGACCCTTATCAATATTTTCCGCTCGATCCCGTTTTTGATTCTGCTTGTAATGGTGCTTCCGATTACGAAGTTCCTGGTACATACAACCCTGGGACCGGTTGCGATTATCCCGCCACTGATTTTTGCTTCCGCGCCGTATATCGGCCGTATGGTGGAGAGCTCCTTAAAAGAGGTCGATGCAGGTGTGATTGAAGCGGCAAAATCCATGGGAGCAACCAACTGGCAGATTATCTGGAAGGTTCTGCTTCCGGAGGCAAAGCCGAGCCTGCTCGTTGGAGCGGCGATCTGTATCACCACAATTCTTTCTTACTCGGCGATGGCTGGATTTGTCGGCGGCGGCGGACTCGGAGCCATTGCATTGAACTACGGATATTATCGATATAAAACAGACATTATGCTGATTGCGGTAACCGTATTGGTTATACTGGTGCAGCTGATCCAGGAGTTTTGGATGCTTCTTGCAAGACGCACAGACAAACGTGCCAGATAAGGTGTTATAAACGCTCAGGCGCTTATATAGATACAAAAGACAATTCGTCAGGAGGGACTAATTATGAAAAAGAATTTTGCAGCGGTTCTTGCGGCAATTCTTGCAGCAGGAGCACTTGCAGCGTGCGGATCCTCATCTGCACCTAATGCAACTACACAGGCAGCAACGACAGGTGCTCAGGAGACCACGGCAGCAGAGAGTTCAGCAGCGGCTAAAGAGACTACAGCAGCAGAGAGCACAGCAGCAGCTTCTGAAACGAAAACGGCTGGAAGCAGCATTGAGCCTCTTAAGGAGCCGGTGAATATCAAAATCGGCGCATCTCCATCGCCGCACGCTGAAATTCTGGAAGCAGCTAAGGAGCAGCTTGCTGCAGCCGGTGTAAACATTGATATCGTTGAATATAATGACTATGTACAGCCGAACCTTGCTGTGGATCAGGGGGAGATTGACGCGAACTATTTCCAGCATCAGCCATATCTTGATGATTTCAACAAGGAAAACAATACACATGTGACTTCTGTAGGTGCCATCCATTATGAGCCGTTTGGAATCTATGCAGGTAAGTCCAAGGATTTAAGCAATATTGCAGATGGCGCGCAGATTGCAGTACCTAACGACACAACCAATGAGGCAAGAGCACTGTTACTGCTGGAAGCTAATGGTATTATCAAGCTGAAGGATGGAGCAGGCCTTACTGCAACCAAACAGGATATCGTTGAGAATCCGCATAAGGTAGATATCCTGGAGGTAGAGGCTGCGCAGATTCCAAGATCTGTTGATTCCGTTGATTTTGCATGTATGAATGGAAACTATGCGATTGAAGCAGGATTTAAGCCGTCTGATGCAATTGCGCAGGAGTCTAAGGACTCTGAGGCCGCTAAGACCTATGCTAATATTATAGCAGTTGCAGATTCCAATAAGGATGCAGAGTGGGCTAAGAAGCTGGTAGAAGTGCTTAAGTCTGATGAGGTCAAGCAGTTTATCAATGATACCTATGATGGTGGTGTTGTTCCGGTTGACTGATTTGCCGGCATCAAAAGCAATCATAATGAATAATTAAAAAAAGGCAATGAAGGTACGCCCTGGTTTAGAAGCTTGCTGCCAGAGGCGTACCTTTTGTCTGTTGACTTAAATATAGTTTTCTGAATTATATGAAATGTTGAGAGCTTCTGATCGGACGTGATGACCGATTTAAACGGTTGATCCAAAGCACTCAAAAGAGCACCATAAAAAGGCTCAAAAAAGGCACTCAAAAAAATCGAAAAAAGATAAATTGCCTGTTGACACATTTTGTTTCGGGTGATAAAGTATACAACGTTCGCGAGAAACAAAAGCGATTGGCCCGATGGCTCAGATGGTTAGAGCGCCGCCCTGTCACGGCGGAGGTCGACGGTTCGATCCCGTCTCGGGTCGCTGGATTTACAAAATCCTTTTAATGCTTGACAGATAGAAAACAGACTGATAAAATATATGAGCTGTTTCTAAGAGACAAGCGAATAGAACCTTGAAAATCAAAGATCGAATAATACACAGACCCTGAAGATTCTAAAGAGGATTTTCAGAAAGAGTTTAAGAAACTCAAAGCGAATTTATTCGCAGTAAATAACGTG
>NZ_JBQHUZ010000014.1:0-27826 GCF_052064775.1 Oribacterium sp. HCP28S3_H8
CCTCCTGCTCATTCGCTGGGGGATTATGTAAAGAAAAAGGAGGAGGATTTCAATAATGCCAAACAAAACAAAGCAAAACTTTTCATTTCCTACAACACAACATAAACTTGTACTTGCCGAGAAGCCCTCGGTTGCCCAGTCCATTTCCAGGGTACTGGGCGTGTCCAGACGTTGTGATGGATATCTTGAGGGCGGAGAATACATCGTCAGCTGGTGTGTCGGCCATCTGGTGGAGCTGTCGCCGCCGGAAGTCTACAATGAGGCATACGCAAAATGGAGGCTGGAAGATCTCCCGATTCTGCCGGAGCACTGGCAGTATCAGGTGTCCGATTCCACAAAAAAGCAGTTCCGGATTCTGAAGGAACTGATGAACCGGGAGGATGTAGAAAGTCTTGTCTGTGCTACCGATGCCGGGCGGGAAGGAGAACTCATCTTCCGTCTTGTCTATCATCAGGCGAGGTGCCAGAAACCTTTTGAGAGGCTCTGGATTTCCAGCATGGAGGATGCAACGATCCGGGAAGGATTTGCCCACCTGGAGCCGTCAGGAAAATATGATGCTTTATATGAAGCAGCCCTTTGCCGGGAGCGTGCCGACTGGATCGTCGGAATGAACGCTACCCGGCTTTTTTCATGCCTGTACGGATCCACGCTGAATGTCGGACGGGTTATGACGCCGACACTTTCCATGGTGGTCATGCGGGATGCCGAGATCACGGCATTTAAGCCGAAACCGTTCTACACGGTTGAGCTTCGTTCGGATGACATGAGTGCCGTGAGCCGCCGGTTTGATGACAAAGCAGAGGCAGAAAAGCTACAGACATTATGCTGCGGAAGTATGCGGGCGGCGGTCAAATCCGTGGACCATACGGAGAAAACAGAACACCCTCCGCTTCTCTATGATCTGACCAGCCTGCAAAGGGATGCCAATCGCATTCTCGGTTTCACTGCCCAGCAGACGCTGGATTATACGCAGGCGCTTTATGAGAAAAAGCTTGTCACCTATCCGCGCACGGACAGCCGTTATCTGACGGAGGACATGCGGGAAATGCTGCTGCAGCTGATTACAGGCGTCGGGGCAAAATACGCCGTGCCTTCTGAAGCGCTATCCCCGGAAATGCGGGACAGCGGGAATTTCACAAGGCTTTTCAATAACGGGAAGGTCAGCGATCATCACGCTATCCTTCCGACCAGAACCATGTCCGGGGCAGATCTCACAGCACTTCCCACCGGCGAACAGGCTGTCCTGCAGCTGATCGCCGTAAGGCTTCTCTGCGCAGCAGCGAAAGATTTTCGTACTGCCGAGGAAGCGCTCGTTCTGACCTGCGCCGGCGAGGAATTTACGAGAAAAGGCAGGACGGTTCTGCAAAGCGGCTGGAAGGAACTGTGGCTTATGTTTTATCCGGCGAAGAACCGGGAGAAAGATACCGGTGATGCGGCCGCTTTTTCATCCGGCGACGTGATTCCTTTTTCAAAAGCGGTCTTAAAGGAGGGCTCAACAACGCCGCCCAGGCGATTCACCGAGGATACGCTGCTCAGCGCCATGGAAACAGCCGGTGCGGAGGACATGCCGGAGGATGCGGAGCGCAAAGGCCTCGGAACACCGGCAACCCGTGCCGGTATTATTGAAAAGCTGGTACAAAAGGGCTTTATCGAGCGGAAAGGCGACAAGAAGACACGGTATCTGGTATCCACGGCGAGAGGAAATTCCCTGATTACCGTAATGCCGGAGCAGATTCGTTCGGCTGCCATGACCGCTGACTGGGAGCAGAAACTTCTTGAAATCGAGCAAGGTGCTTACCGTGCGGAGAATTTCATGCAGGAAATCACCGGGATGATTGCGGATCTTGTCAGGAATTATGATGCGGCGAAGGGGACAGGACTGGAAATGAGTAATTACCGGAAAGCCGGGGCCTGTCCGTGCTGTCAGTCCGATGTAGTGGAAAAGCCCAAAGGCTGGTTCTGCAGTAACCGCGAATGCCGGTTTGCGCTCTGGAAGGATAATGCATTTTTCAAAAGTATTGGAAAGCGGCTGTCTGCCAGCATGGTTGAGCGGCTGCTTTCCGATGGCAGGATCGGGTTGAAAGACTGCACAAGCCGGAAGACCGGAAGGCACTTTGATGCCACTCTCCTGCTCTCCGCAGATCCGGACGGAAGAGCCTGCTTCCAGCTGGAATTTGATCCACCAAAGAACAGGAAAAACGGCGGGAAAGAAAACAGAAAGCAGGGATCTGAAAAGGAAACATCAAGCGGAAACAAGCACAGGTCCGAAGATCGGAGGAATCATTATGAACAGTAAGCTGACACTTGCCGAACAGGAAACCATCATTCTCTGGGACAACGAGCTGGATACGGCCAGCATTTATACCCACGATCCCAGGCTGCTCCGCCGCCTTGCGGAGCTTTCGGCGAAATATCCGGATGATTGCATTTTCGAGAAAAATGGTGCCGGAAAGTCCAGATTCTACCGGGTCCCGAAGAAGCTCATCGCCATTCGCACTCCCTACAGCGAGGAGCGCCGGAAAAGACAGCGGGAACAGGCGCTGCAGGAAAACTACCGGGAACGGTTTTCCGGAAATCCCGGGGATGCTGCCGGAGAGGAAACATAATCTCCGGATGACAAGGAACGAAACCGGCGGCAGGGCTGCCGAAACACAAACAGGAGGAGGTCCGGCAATGGATTCAAACAGAAAAAGTGATGAGAGAACAGTAAGAAATGCGGCAGAGCAGATCCGAGGGCAGCTTGAACAATTTCAAGAGGGAGAATTTATTCTGCAGATCCCGCTGAATGCCGCCGTGGAAAGTGAGGTGAAAGATCATGAATAGGAAATACGGCCTCGACCAGGTTTCTGTTCGCCTGGTAAAAGAACAGCCGCTTCTTGCCAATGAGGGAATTACCAACCCGGAATCGGCTGTACGGATTCTGGCGGATGCATTCCGGGATTATGACCGGGAGGTTGTCGGAGTGGTTCATCTCAGAAATGACAACGTGCCAATCAATATGACAATCGCCAGTATCGGAACGCTGAATTCCTCACTGGCTCACCCCAGAGAGATTATGAAAGCGGCGTTCCTGTCCAATGCGGCTTCGATCCTGCTGTTTCACAATCATCCGAGCGGACGGCTGGAACCGTCAAAGGAGGATATTGCACTTACAAACCGGATGCAGCAGCTCTGCACACTGGCCGGGATACCAGTGCTGGATCATATCATTCTCGGAAAGGACCAGTATTACTACTCATTTCGGGAAAAGGATATCCTGCCGATGGACAGCATGCCATATTCCACGGATCTTGCTGACATCAATCTGAAGATTGCGGAGAAAGAGGCGGAAAAGTATGGCTACCGGCAGGAAATAAAGCCCCAAAAATCTGTCCGGAAATCTCTGTCAGAGCTGAAAGCGCAGAGAGAAAAGAAGGAAGATGCAGTTCCTTCCGAAACCGGGAAGGCAAAACGGAAGACTGCGGCAAAAGCAAAGGAGGATGCAAGGTGACATTCCATGAGAAAGCAATCAAGGAGGATATGGCGAATGAGTGACTGGCATGATGAATTCGCAGAACCGATGCACGATACACCGGCGGAAAAGGATTCGCTTGTTGCCGCGATGGAAGCCGCGGGCTACACCTATGACGGCATAGAGAGCACAAACGATCATCTCCGCTTTTTCGGGAACAACGGGCAGACAATCACGATGGGAGGCTGGCACGAGTGTGAGGAATGGCTGAATGGTGTTGTTTTTGATGATCCGCAGATATCTGACCGGGTCGAGCTGATTCTCCATCCGGAGCGCTTTCCTGAAATGGATCCGGGCAGAGCGGCACTCCGCTCTGTGGAGGATTTTGTTGAGCAGAACGATAACAGCCTTGACGGAATCATCAACAATCTTCCGGAGCCAGATCCGACAGAACGCGCCTGCAGATGTGCCGATGAAAAGATAAGAGAATCTGTACTCGAAAAGCTCAGAGAACAGCAGAAGCAGGAACCTACGGCAAGACAGGAACAGCCCGGAATTTTCCGCAGACCGGAGGAAAGGAGTCTCGAATGAATCTGACAAGAGATGAGCGCACCCTGCTGATGCTCTACTACTCTTCCAGGCGCCCGGAAGCAATTCGGATTTTGAAAGAGATGCAGGCCTGCCTCATGCCGGACGAGACAGAACTCTGGCTGATGACGGAATCGCTGATCAGTAAGCTGCTCTGTATGACGAATGAGGAATATAGCAGGCTTGAACTGTTTTCTGAAACAGGTCCGGCAGGAGGTGCCCATGCAGACAAGAGATAAATGGGTGCACTTTGTCATGACCGGCGATGAATATGAACGGATGCGTCGGAAAATGGAGGAAATCGGGATCCGGAATCAGAGTTCGTATCTAAGAAAAATGGCACTGGATGGTTATTGCGTGAACCTTGATCTTCGCGATGTGAAGGAAGTGGTTTCTCTGCTCCGGTACTGCAGTAACAATCTGAACCAGTACGCAAAGCGGGCAAATGAAACGGGCTCCATTTATGCGGAGGACATTCAGGATCTGAAGCAAAGGCAGATGGAAATCTGGGAGGCTACAAAAGAAATCCTGGCAAGGCTCGCAACAATTACGTGACATCCTTGATGGGATCCGTGACCTCCGGTAAACTGAAAAAAAATCAGACGAGGAGGTACGTATTATGTGGCTGATCAAATTACCATTTAAACTTCTGGCACTTCCGGTTCTTCTGGTTGTATGCGTCTTTACCATCTTCTACAAGCTCGCCCTGGGCGTGACGGGTTTTGCCGCCGGGATCATCTATCTGATCTTTGGCGTCTGCATTGTGATCGCATTGCTCCAGGGGTACTGGGTGAATGTTGGTATCATCTTTGCTGCCGCCTGTGTCGTATTTCTGATCACCATGACTGCCGAACTTGTTCTGATGGGACTGGAGGCGCTCTCAGGGCTATTGTCCGGATTTATTTTTTCAAGATAATAGATGAAGCATATTGGATTTAGAGGAAGCCGGGGAACGCGCAAAATTTCCCCGGCTTTTTATGTCCGGAGGAAGGAGTCGTTAAATGGCAGCGACAAGACTGATCCCGCTGCATGTGAATAAGGGAAAAACAATTGCGCAGAGTCTTGGTGACCGGACAGATTATGCGAGTAATCCGGAGAAAACAGAAAAAGGCGAACTGGTCTCCGGCTATATGTGTGATCCGATGACTGTCGATGAGGAATTCCTTCTGTCCAAACGGCAGTATCAGCAGATCACAGGCCGCGAATCCAGGCATGATGTGATTGCCTATCAGATCCGCCAGTCCTTCAAACCCGGCGAGATCACGCCGGAAGACGCGAATGCATTGGGGCGGGAACTCGCACTTCGTTTTACCAAAGGAAAATACGCATTCATCGTCGCGACGCACACGGACCGGGCGCATATTCATAATCACATCATTTTTAATTCCACATCTCTGGATGCAACCCGCAAATTCAAAAACTTCTGGCTGTCGAGTATTGCGCTGCAGCGGATCAGCGATCTGATCTGCCTCGAGCATGGCCTGTCCGTCATCAAACCAAAGCCGTATCGCGACCGCCAGAAACGAACAGAATACCCGAAGCGGGAGAACCTGCGCGATGAGATCTGCAGGGATATCGATGGAGTTCTTCAGGGCGCATGTCCAAATACTTTTGAAGAGCTTCTGCAGAATCTGGAGAAGTCCGGCTATGAAATAAAGCGCGGCAAACAGATCGCCGTAAAGGGAAAACAGCAGAAGCGTTTCATCCGTCTCTCCTCTCTCCGGGAAGGTTATACCGAGGCGGATCTTCGGATTTATCTGGAATCGAATGACGCGCGTAAGCGGCTATCGGCAAAAACACGAACGCATGCCCCTGCGGATCGCCCGTTTAATCTCATCATTGATATTCAGGCAAAGCTTCAGTCCAAGGGCGCAGGCTATCGCCGGTGGGCCACGGTTTACAATTTGAAGCAGATGTCAAAGACGCTTCTCTTCCTCCGGGATCATCGGATCGAGAGCTTGGATCAACTGGAGACGATGCTTCATTCCCAGACGGAAAAACGAAACGAGATTCTCTCGCAGATTCAGAAAGCGGAAAAGCGGCTCACGGAAATCTCGGCTCTGCGAACGCATATCATCAACTATTCCAAAACCAGATCTGTATATGAAGCCTATCGCAAGGCGGGCTACAGCAAAAAATTCCTGGAGGAGCATCGGGAAGAAATCACGCTGCACAAGGCAGCAAAGCAGGCTTTTGATACTCTGGAGCTTCAGAAGATTCCGAGGATAAAGGAACTGAGCAAGGAATATGCGGAGGTGCTGGCGGAGAAAAAGCAGCTTTATCATGAATACCGGAAAGTAAAAGATGAAATGCAGGAGCTGCTCATCGCACAGAAAAATGTTGCATCTCTGTATGATGCGGAGCGGAAGGAAGAAACGCAGAGGCAGAGACAGCAGGAACAAAGTCATTAAGGATGAAAAAACTATGGGACCCGGACGGCAGGATTTCCTGTACCGTCCGGGTCCCGCTTTTCAGCGTTTCGCAGAAACGCGCAGCCATCACGAAGTGATGATCCGTAAGGGTTTGGGAGTATCCCAACAAGCCATTTCTGCGGAAGCGGAAATGTGTTCCCGGGGCCAGAGTTGGCCAAGGGAACATTGCTTGCCAGTTAGTGAGGTGCACAATATTTAGGGCAAAAGAAAGCGGTAAATTGATTGATAATATATTGAAACGTGATTAGAATGTAATTATAATCCCAAGTTTTGATTGAATAATTTTGCAACGCTGTTTCTAAAATTGATGATAGATGAAATAGCTATTAGAAAATAAAAGCCATGAAGTTAAAGGAATATACCCCATGAACGACTTGCCCGTACAGCAAAAACTAATTGATATCGGATGTGATCCTGTAGCATCCCTCCTCGATTTATTGCTCAAAGATAAATCAACGCATAAAAACATCATCTGGGCAACGGATACCTATGAATCACTTGGTCACGGATTTACAGATAAAGAACAGATCGATAAATATCTGTTACTGCAGCACGCAGATATTATCAAACCGCGAATTCAAAAGTCACTGGAAGCGCAGGCAGCCCGGACGCGAAAAAAAGCGGAAGTCTTTACTCCGGCATGGCTGTGCAACCAGATGAATAATTACTGCGATGCGGAATGGTTTGGCAGAAAAGCCGTTTTTAATCTGGAAAAAGAGGATCATACATGGGACGTGATCGAAGACCCCATCGCGTTTCCGAAGAAAAAAAACTGGAAGCGTTACATAGATTCAAGACGGTTGGAAATTACCTGCGGGGAAGCACCATATCTTGTATCTCGTTATGATGTTTCTACCGGAGACTTCATTGTTCCAACGAAGCACAGAATCGGACAACTCGACCGAAAACTAAGAGTAGTAAATGAAAATACCATAGAGTACGACGACTGGCTGAAGTGGACGATCCGGGCATTTGAATCCTGTTATGGATATGAGTATCAGGGAGATAACCTGCTGATTGCGCGGATCAATTTGCTGCTTACATTCATGGATTACTATAAGGAACGCTGGGAAAAAGATCCGGAGGAAAAGTTGCTGCGGCAGATTACAAACAAGATTGCATGGAATATATGGCAGATGGATGGCCTGAAAGATACCGTCCCTCTTGGAAAACCCTATGAAGAATATCATCAGATGACGTTCTTCGATATGTATCCGGACATGGTGGAAAAAGAGGACGAGCCGGAAGCTATCCTATGCAAGATCTATGACTGGAGAAAGGATAACTCCATTATTTTTAAGAAGCTGAAGGAGACCTGACAAATCAGTTTGGTGCTGGATTCAGCCGCAGCAATATCACCAGAATGTGGCAGCTGTATCTTGCTTATCCAAAATGTGCGACGCTGTCGCACAAATTAAGCTGGAACCATTATGTGGAACTTTTGAAGATAGATGATCCACAGGAAATACAGAACCAATTGGCATTGTTATGGGTGCCTATGAGGATAAACTGATGGTGAAATATGCCACACAGAATATTTCTAATCAGCTTTTTGTCAGCCGCTATCAGCTCTATCTTCCTGACAAAGACCAGTTAGAAAATGAAATCCGCAGATTTATGGATGCTGATGCTGCAAGGGAGAACTAATTATGGGAAAGAAATTGTTTGATTATGTGATAGGGAATCCGCCGTATCAGGAAGAAACGACAAACGATGGGGATAGGAAACCGCCGGTATATAATTTATTCATGGATCAGGTGTATGAAGTTTCAGATGTAGTTGAACTAATAACACCGGCCAGGTTTTTATTTAATGCTGGTCAAACTCCAAAGGCGTGGAATGAGAAGATGCTTACGGATTCTCACTTAAAGGTGTTGCACTATGAACCTGATGCTACCAAAGTGTTTCCTAATACCGATATTAAAGGCGGTGTAGCTGTCACTTATCGAGACGAAAGAAATAACTACGGTGAAATAGGGATTTTCACTGCCTATCCGGAGCTTAATGCAATTATTCGTGAAGTAAAAAAGACTGAGGGTGATAATCCGCGACTCAATACTATTATTGCGTCGCAAGGATTGTATAGGTTTTCTGCTCAATTATTTAAAGAACATCCGGAGATTGAAACACTTTCAGGTGACGGAACCGGGGCAAAAATTATTTCCAGCATGATGCCAAAAGCTCCGAATATTTTTAAAACAGAAAAATTTGATAATAGTATACGAATGCTTGGGCGTATCGGAGGGCAACGTGAGTATAGATATATAAGTCGTGACTACATCGAAGAAAATCCGTATATTGACTGCTATAATCTATTTCTTCCAGAGGCAAATAACAGCGGGCACTTTGGGGAAACCTTAACTCTTCCAACTATTGGAATGCCAGGTGATGGGAGTTCAGATACTTTTTTAAGTGCTGGTAAATTTAAAACAAAACAGGAAGCGATCAATCTTAGCTTGTATATAAAGACCAAATTCTTTAGAGCGATGCTCGGAATCAAAAAAGTTACACAACATTGCCCTCCTAAGGTATGGGAAATGATTCCCCTTCAGGATTTCACTCCCACTTCTGATATCGACTGGTCAAAATCTGTCCACGAGATCGACTTACAGCTTTACCGTAAGTACGGTCTGGATGAGGACGAGATCAACTTTATCGAAACACATGTAAAGGAGATGGCATAATGGCAGAAATCAAGATCAGCACAGCCACAAGGGTCATTCCGCAATGCTATGCCTATACGACTCCTGGAGTGCCAAAGCACGATGGCTGGACCAAGATCGGTTTTACGGAGCGGGATGTTGCAACCCGGATCAATGAGCAGACACATACGGTCGGTGTGGATGCAAAGATCTGGTGGCATTTGCGCGCCGCTTACATGACGGAACCGTTCGGGACGTTTACGGACAAGGATTTCCACGCTTATCTGAAGAAGCTCGGAGTTGCCCGCGAGGAAGGTACAGAATGGTTCAGGATCACACCGGATACTGCGCGTGGGGATTTTGTGGATTTCACACAGAATCATGGCGTGGTATCAGAAAGTGATGCCGATGCGGTGATTCCGTATAAGCTGCGGAATGAGCAGAACGATGCGGTGCAGTCTGCGTATGATTATTTCAAGTCCCATGAGAAGGGCGAATTCTTGTGGAACTGCAAGCCACGGTTTGGGAAAACGCTCTCCGCGTATGACCTCTGCAGACGGCTTGCGGTTACCAATGTTCTTATTGTGACCAATCGCCCGGCAATTGCCAATTCATGGTATCAGGATTACGAGACATTTTTTGGTCCGCAGTCCGGATACCTTTTTGTTAGCACTGTGGACGGAATCAAAGACCGGAAATATGTCCTGAGCCGTCAGGAGTATCTGGATAAATTGAGCGCCCCAGGAGCCAATATTAAAGGCTGTATAGAATTTGTAAGCCTGCAGGATTTGAAGGGATCCATCTACTTTGGCGGGAGATTTGACAAGCTCTCAGAAGTCAGCGCAGAAAAAGGCCTGACGTGGGATATCCTGATCATCGATGAGGCACATGAAGGTGTCGATACCTACAAGACTGATACAGCATTTAATCACATCAACCGTAAGTACACGCTTCACCTTTCTGGAACGCCGTTTAAAGCTCTGGCGAATGACAAATTTCCTGAAGATGCCATCTATAACTGGACCTATGCGGATGAGCAGAAGAAAAAGCGTGACTGGGACAACTCCAGCGAACTGGAAAATCCTTATGAGAATCTGCCCCGTCTGTCGCTCTTCACGTACCAGATGTCTGACATTATCCGAGACAAGGTGCGGCAGGGAATCGAGCTTGCGGATAACGATATTGAAGAGTATGCATTCGATCTGAATGAATTTTTCAAAACAAATGAGTCCGGGAAGTTTGTCCATGACGCGGATGTAGACAAGTTTCTCGATGCATTGACGACGCAGGATAAGTTCCCATTCTCCACGCCGGAGCTTCGGAATGAGTTGAAGCACACGTTCTGGCTTTTAAACCGGGTGGCAAGTGCAAAGGCGCTTGCAAAGAAGCTGTCGCTGCATCCGGTTTTCAAAGACTATGAAGTGATTCTCGCGGCTGGCGACGGGAGGCTGGACGATGACGACGAAAACGAGAAGGCTTTTGACCGGGTGACGAAGGCCATCAAGACCTATGACAAGACCATCACGTTGTCCGTTGGACAGCTCACAACCGGCGTGACGATCCCTGAGTGGACGGCAGTTCTGATGCTTTCCAATATGGCAAGCCCGGCTCTCTATATGCAGGCGGCATTCCGTGCGCAGAATCCGTGTCTTTTCCACGATGCGCTAGGCAATTCCTATCGGAAGAAGAATGCCTATGTCTTTGACTTTGACCCGGCAAGAACGCTGACGATCTTTGAGCAGTTCGCTAACGATCTCATTCCAGAGACATCCGGCGATAAGGGAGACTTTGATCAAAAGAAGCAGCATGTTCGCGAGCTTTTGAACTTCTTCCCTGTCTACGGCGAGGACGAGAACGGGTCCATGATTGAGCTGGATGCAGAGTCTGTGCTTACGATTCCACGTCATATTCACGCAAAGGAAGTTGTAGAGCGCGGTTTCATGTCCAATTTCCTGTTCTCCAATATTTCCGGCATTTTCGGAGCACCGAAAGAGATCATCGACATCATCAACAATATGCAGGCGCTGGAAGAACCGAAGAAACTGGAACCGGCCGATGTGGATGAGCACACCGCGGATGAGCTTGATTTGAATAACAAAGGCGAGGTGGAGATTCCGCGGGAGCAGGTGATCGGCACCGCCAGCGACCTTTTTGGAGATAAGGTTTACAGCGATGTGGATGATCAGCTGGAGCAGGCAGTCACTGACATCAAAGAGCAGTATGCAAAAAATCCTGATCCAAAGCGGGATGAGCTTGCTGCCCTACGGGAGAAGTTTTCAAAGCCGATTGCCAGCACGCTGATGGAAACAGCCCGGGCGCAGTATGGAAACGAATTAAAGAAATCAACGCAGAATCAGCTAGAGCGCAAGATTCAGGAAACTACAGATACCGTCGTAAGCCGTGAGTATGGTGATTACACAATCCGAGATCATCAGCTCGAAAAAGAGCGTAACGACAGAATTACGGAGGCTCAGAAATCCGGCGCTTCCATGAGCGAGATCAGCCGGCTGGATGATGAGTACGCTAAGCGCAGGTACGAAGGCTACCAGCAGATGGTAGACAATATTCATAAGAAGCTGAACAGTGAAGAAACTGTCAAGAAAGCGGCAGAAACTATTGTAGAGACCGTCGAGACTGAAAGGCTGAACAGTGAGAAGGATTCTATTGAAGGAAGTGTTCGAGATCATCTACGCGGCTTCTCTCGTACAATTCCAGCGTTCCTTATGGCTTATGGTGATGAAAGCACAACACTTGCGAATTTCGATGCGCTTGTTCCGGCGGAGGTATTCTGGGAGGTTACGGTTAATCCGCAGAATGGCGTCGGCGTAACGCTTGACCAGTTCCGGATGCTTCGAGATGGCGGCGACTATTATCAAAAAGATGAACAGGGCAATGAAATCCGGGATGAAGCGCATAAGAAGCATTTTGAGGGACACCTGTTTGATGAAGTTGTATTTAATGATGCTGTCGGAGAATTCATGAAGAAGCGTCGGGAGCTCGCAGATTATTTTGATGCATCCCACAAGGGCGACATCTTTGACTACATTCCGCCGCAGAGAACCAACCAGATCTTTACGCCAAAGCGTGTCGTGAAGGATATGGTGGACCGGCTGGAGAAGGAGAATCCCGGTTGTTTTGATGATCCGGATGCTACATTCGCTGACCTCTATATGAAGTCCGGCATGTACATAACAGAAATTGTAACGCGTCTTTATCAGAGCAAGCGCATGAAAGCACTCTTTCCAAATGACGCCGAGCGGCTGAATCACATCTTCGCGAAACAGGTATATGGCTGCGCGCCGACGGAGATTATTTACAGGATCTGCCTGAGATATATCCTCGGGTTCAGCGATGAGATACATATTGAGATGAATAATATCAGGCTGTGCGACACTCTGCAATATGCCAAAGATGGGACACTCAAGCAGGAATTGGAGCAATTGTTCAGTCTGAGTTGAAGCGGGAACTAAACCAAAACCATGCGACTTAGTTATTTGGAAAGTCGCATGGTAAATGTCGAGAGGGCATCCAATGAAATTCACAATTGGAACTGTTAACAGTGATTGTAGCTTTAAAGAAACACTGGAATTAATTAAGAGTTCTTTGCTATATGCGGATGAAATCGAATTGATTGGGATGGCAGAATATGCCATTTTTAGTTATTTGCCTAATCATATAAATAAGGCAAACGATCTTGAGCAGTTACTTAATGCGTTAGCGTTGATCTTGAAAAGCGTTGGTGGCAATGATATTCATGATACTCTTGATCAAATAGAAGCTCTATCTGATCAAATAAAAGTATACAATCCCATACTCAAGAAGAAAAAACACAGATCTAAGCAAGAAATAATTGCTCAAATGAAGATAAAGCAGACTTTTAATCAGGGCCAGGCCATTATTAAGGAAGGACTAGAAAAAATAATAGATACAGAAGGCGCTAGAGAGATCAAATCATTGACTGCACGGAAGATTATTACAGTTCATGATTATGATTACGATCAATTTTCCACAGATGAATTAACTGGTGGATATTTTGGGAATTTGTTGAATGCGATGCGCAATAACACCGCCTTTCCATTGTTCGATCGAGTGAGCGAGGACGTGATAAAGAATGTAGCAAATACGCATTTATTGGATTTTGGGAATGCCAATCCGGAAATATTAAGGCATGCTGGCATAGCCTCAAACATTATTATGACACTGCCAACATTAAATGGAGCGTCGGTTGATGAAATACTTTGCTTCAAAGAAGATAATAAGGATTCTTTGATTGGCTTTAGAAAGGCTATTTTTGAATTCTCGGAAAAAATCAATTCTATGCCGTGGGACGATGATTTCAAATATGATTGCTTAAAATTATACAGCACCCAAGTTGCTCCAAGGGTTAGAGAATTGAACGAATTGGCTTCTGAAGCCAGTGTTGTGAGAAATTTGGGGAAGCAAGCGATAGAAGATGCTGAAATACGAAAAGCTGCAGGATTTGCAATAGGTGGAATTGCTTCAACAGTTCTGTGTCAGGCGGGTTTAATGGACGCATTTGTCGTATTAAGAGATATATTGATGAGTGCTTCCTTACTCACAGTTTCAACGCAAGTAGCGAGTGGATTCATGAAATCAATTTCGTTGCTTAACAAGTCAAAAGATTTTGTGAGTGAACGAACTAAAGAAATGCAAGGCAATACTATGTATTATTATTATAAAGCTTCAAAAAAGATCTGAATTCAATAGATATTGATTGCAAATAATTTTTTAGTATATGGCGATTAAGCACTGCTTTCTCGGATCTATCGAGCCATTTTGATAATTATGCAATCTGCGTTTTTACTGTGTTTGCTATAAGATTGTACACTTGGAAAGAATTCAATCTATGTAAACATTTTAATGGGATAACCGCAATCTGGAAGCATGGATAGTAAATGTTTACGGAATACGATCAGCAATGATCTGACGATTCTCGGGAATCGGATCTGCATATTGAGTCGAGCAAAACAAATACTCTTCAAATGGCCTGCCATTTGAAGTGAGCAAGCAAAATTTGATTGACACGCTCTCTTCTACCTGGTTTATAACGCCGAATGTTTCCAGTAATCTGATTACGAAGCTGCTGACGCTGATGACTGAGGAAAACGTACAACAGCTCCGGCGGCATATTTCCGTTATAGACCGCTACAAGAGCGGTAATAATAGAAAACGAAGAATAACGACAGAAAGCATAAGGCATATAAAACAGAATGGTATTATTTAGTGGCAGGATCAACTGTTGCCACAATTGATGTCCTGTGAGATTGATATATCTGACATCAATCTCTAAGCCACCTAGAAGTTCTTGTTGATGCCATGAAATATTGGAGATGTATTAATGAAAAACGATGATAAGGGACAGATCATCATCTACCAAGCTGATGATGGGAAGACGAATATAGATGTTCTCCTCGAAGATGAAACTGTATGGCTTACTCAGCAACAGATGGCAGATCTGTTTCAAACTTCAAGAACAAATGTTGTTGAGCATATAAAACACATTTATGAAGAAGGCGAACTGGAAGAAAAGTCAACCTGTCGGAAATTCCGACAGGTTAGAGAAGAAGGAAATAGAACTGTTTCTAGGATAATGCCCTTCTATAACCTAGACATGATTATTTCCCTCGGATATCGAATTAAATCCCTGGTGGCGACACAGTTCAGGCATTGGGCGACAGCGATTCTGAAAGAATATATGATCAAAGGCTTTGCGCTGGATGACGACAGATTAAAAGGTAACGGAGGAGGGGCGTACTGGAAGGAGCTGCTTGACAGGATTCGTGACATCCGTTCCAGTGAGAAAGTTCTGTATCGGCAAGTGCTTGATTTATATGCTACGAGTGTAGATTATGACCCGAAGAGCAGTGAATCTATTGCTTTTTTTAAAATGGTTCAGAATAAATTGCACTATGCTGTTCACGGGCATACCGCAGCAGAACTGATCTATGAGAGGGCCAATGCGGATAAACCGTTCATGGGATTAAAGTCATTCAAGGGAGATTTCCCTGTGAAGTCAGATATTGGCATTGCAAAGAATTATCTGGATGAAAACGAGCTGAAGATACTCAACAATCTGGTTTCCGGATATTTTGATTTTGCTGAAATTCAAGCGATGCGGCATAATCCGATGCATATGAGTGATTATGTACAGCAATTAGATCGAATTCTTAGCGGTACCGGCGAACAGGTATTGCAGGGGGCTGGGAAGATCAGTCATAAGCAGGCGATGGAAAAGGCGGAGGCCGAGTACCGTAAATACCAGGTACAATCCATTTCACCGGTTGAAGAGGCATATTTGGAAACGATAAAGAACCTTGAAAAAGAAGCAAAAGAAAAAGGGAAATAAGAGGAGTGGTAATTAACGAGTCGTGAATTAAATTAGTCAGACACTGTCTGACCTATTGAAGGGCACTGTGATTACCAGCGCAAGACAAAACTTTGTATCATGATGGCTCAGGTAACACATGAAGGAGTGCACCATGGAATATGGTACGAAAATCCGGCTTTTATACTTATATCAATACCTTCTTGAGCATACGGATCCGGATCATCCGCAGTCTACGGCCGAGCTGACAAAGATGCTCAAGGATGATTATGATCTGAAGGTTTCCCGGAATACGATCAGCAATGATCTTGCGATTCTCCGGGAATCGGATCTGCACATTGAGTATATTGAGTCGACACAAAACAAATACTTTTACAACGGCCGGCCATTTGAAGTGAGCGAGCTGAAGATCCTGATTGATGCACTCTCTTCTGCCAAGTTCATAACGCCGAATATTTCCAGTAACCTGATTGCGAAGCTGCTGACGCTGACGACGGAAGAAAACGCGCAGCGGCTCCGGCGGCATATTTCCGTTACGGACCGCTACAAGAGCAGCAATCATTCCGGTTACTACAGCGTCGACGCGATCAACAATGCCGTCGATTTGCACCGCAAGATCCGGTTTTATTACACGGATTTTGATATAAATAAGAAGCGCTATATTACGAATGACGGAAAGCCGTACACCATCAGTCCCTATGAACTGACCTGGGATGGCGATTACTACTATGTCCGCGGATTCTGCGATGAGAGGCAGGCGATGCGGACATTCCGGCTGGACCGGATCAAGGGGGAGCCGGCGATTTTGCATGAAATCGCTGTGGCACCGCCGGAAGGCTACAATCCGGAGGAATATCACAAGGCGGTTTTTCGTATGTATGATACGGATGAGCCGAAGGAAGTCACCCTCTTCTGCCATGTCTCCGCCATGAAGTATCTGATTGATAACTTCGGCCAGCGTTTCTGGTCTGAGCCTGTAGATGAAGAGCATTTTAGGGCAAAGGTCCGTGTCTGCACGAGCACGACCTTCTACCGCTGGGTCTTCGGATTTACCGGAAGCATCCGGATTGAAGGTCCGGAAGAGACGGTTGAGGAGTATCGGGAGCAAATCTGGTCCGCGGCAAAGGAAAATGGAGTTCTATAGGGCTTTCTGATTTGCTTAGCTGCACAATATTTTGCGCATGAACGTTTCAGATAGAAAGAACCGCTTGTCCTTTGGGGCAGGCGGTTTTATTATGAACTTATATGAAACGATTCGTTACATATAGAATTTGCACCAGCGCTGTATCAGGAGGCTGGCTCACAATATTTTGAGTGAGTGCGCTCTTCTCTCATCATTACAGGAAACTGCTGGCGGAAGGCAGGTGAATTACATGGGAGTTTATGATTACCATCACGATTCCGGACGTTCGGATCGTCCGGGTGGAGTTCCTGTGGCAGAACATGTACAGGAGACGCAGACCATAAGTCCTTACAAAGCATACGTAGAAGTAATTGCGGATTTTTCCGCGGATGGGCGGATGAAACCGCTCCGCCTCATCTGGGAGGACGGCCGCAAATACGATGTTGACCGCATTCTCCGCGTGGACCGGTGTGCCAGCCTCAAGGCGGGAGGTGCCGGAATCCGCTATGTTTGCAGGATTCAGGGGCAGCCGGTGGAACTGTATTATGAAGAAAACGGATTCTGGTTTGTCAGTCGGAAAGTGCCGAAGCCGTAGAAATGATATGCCGTAAAAGGAGTTGCGCAATATTTTACGCAGCATCGTTTCAGATAAAAATATCAGCTTGTCCTTCTGGAAAAGTAAATTTATAATAAGCTTATCTGAAACGACACGTTACATTTAGATGGAGGAATATCTGCCATGCGATCCAAGAGACTGGAACTGATGGATCAGATCAGTGCCTATATTGATCAGTATTACTGCGAAAGACAGACCACACCGTCCGTAAATGAAGTTGCGCTGGGCGTCGGTGTGTCAAAAGCCACCGCTTATCGCTACCTGGTGGCCATGGATGAACGCGGAATGCTTGAATACGACGGATCCTCTCGAACCATCGTAACAAAGCTGATCAGCAAGTTCTCTACCGGCAGCTTCTCTGCCCCGGTGGTCGGCGCAATCCCCTGTGGTGAACCGGAAACCGAGGAGGAGAATATTGTAGAGTATGTCAGCCTGCCTGTTTCCCTTTTCGGGCATGGTGACTTCTACATTCTGAAGGCGGATGGAGATTCCATGACAGACGCGGGCATCGACAATGGAGATATGGTCGTTATCAGAAAACAGAGTTCCGCTAATGTTGGTGACATTGTGGTTGCGCTGGACGAGCACCAGCTGAATACGCTGAAGCTTTATGCAGGTGTGGATGAAGAAACCGGGGAAGTAATTCTGCGATATTGCAATAAGGAGCGATATCCGGACAAAGAAATCCGGGTTCGGGAGCTGGTAGTCCAGGGCGTCGCAAAGCATGTCATCAAAGCACTTGGGTGAACCCGTTGAGAGGGGGTGTCTGGAATTGAGAACATATGACGTGAAATGTCCCATTTGCGGCAAAATCAATCGCGGACTTTTTCTGGAGGAAACGGAGGGCTGGATGGAGTGTGACCAGTGCGGCAACGCGACCAGAATAAGGCTTGCAGGTGAGAACCAGTTGTCCATGGTTTACACCGTCAAAAGGCTGGAACCACATTTGAAATATTGTTGAGTACGAATGGAGAGGTCACAGATGACAGAGACTGGGGATTTTTCATGGCGCCCGCTCTCCTGGTACTGCCCGAATTGTGGTCAGCGTATCACAGCTTATCAGAACGGAAAGGGAGAATTTAAGGCGGCTTGCAGCAGATGCAGAACCGTAAGCATTCGAATACCGAAGGGCAGACGCCACGGCACGATTGAGGTATACGCTCCAAAGGGGCTGTCGCCAGTAGCAAGGTAAAGCACAGATTTGACATAAGTTCAATACAAAAATTCAAATCGAATACTTGTATAACGACGGAATGGCCAAGATGAAACAGGCTATATAAGACCATTTCCAGGTCATATACGCGGATATCGGCTGGTTTAACCAGATACATTACATGAGAGGCCGCCGACAGGACCGGATTCTATTTTTATAGGATCCAACCCTGTCGGCGGTCTTTTTCTATTCCTTCCGGCGGGGCTTTCGAACATTAAAACTCATATTGAAAGCCTGACATGCATTAAGGGCGAGGATACACATATTGCTGATTTCCCGTTTTCAGGGAAAAGCAGTATCGGTACCCTTATCTTTTTGCGCCCTTGTCAGGCTCTGAAGGTTCCGGACCGTACTGCATGCAGGTGTATCCTTCCGCTCCCGCATCAGGCGGAAAGGAAAAAGTATGTATAGTTTAGAAACCGCCAATTTTGCAGGACGTCTGAAAATTCTCCGCAAAGCGAAAGGTATGACGCAGGAAAAAGCCGCCGAGGAGCTTAATATCAGTATCGAGCATCTCGGAAATATGGAACGCGGACAGGGAAAACCATCTCTGGAGCTTCTGGTTGAGATCGCCCTCTACTTTCATGTCAGTACCGACTATCTGCTTCTGGGGCGGGAACTTGACAGGGATTCCGTCCGTGCGAGCCTTCTTGAACTGGCCGCGCAGATGACGGAGCTGGCCGGCAAATTGTAAATCAATCGCCTGGATTCAAAATGAGCGATTGATTTTGGCATTACTACTTGTTTTGCTAAGATCATTGATTTTTTATCGCTTGCCTTTATTCAAGCGACAAAGTAATAATAGTACGGCCAGGATCAAAGGGAATACCTGGACTCCATATTGAAAAGCTCAATATTGGAAATAATAATATTTGTCTTGCTTTTTCAGACATATTTGATGTGTGTGATAGCTATCGATAATTTTTGACATCATGTCGGGTAATCCGGCAAGATAGTATGTGACCGTCTGCAAGAGTAGCAGGGCTGTCAATGGCGGCGCATGAAATGCGCCATTCATTTTGACCATTGACAGCTTTGACCGGGAATGCTTTAAATATATACTGTTTTTGTAGCAATCGTATTTCTGAAAGCAAGATCATGTTCTACGAAGATCATTGTAGGAGAAAATTCCCTAATCAGATTTTCAATTTGCATTCGGGAATAGATGTCAATATAGTTAAGAGGCTCATCCCACACATACAGATGTGCTTGTTCACAAAGGCTTTTTGCTATCAACACTTTTTTCTTTTGTCCCGCTGAAAAATCTTCCATTTTCTTTTCAAACTGTATTCGTGAAAAATCCATTTTCCGTAAGATTGCCTTAAACAAAGTTTCATCAACACGATTGGCTTCCGCAAACTCTGATAACGACCCGTTCAGCATAGAAGTATCTTGAGGTACATAGGACAATATCATGCCAGAACCTATTGCAACTGTCCCACGATGTTCTATTTGTTGCCCGACCAGTAGCTTTAGAAGGCTCGTTTTCCCAGAACCATTTTTGCCATCAAGGGCAATGCGTTCTCCCTGTTTTACTGTAAACGAGATTGGCTGGCAGACATTTTTGCCGTCAAAAATCGGTACAACATCAGAGAAAGTCACTAAGGTATCTGAAAAATAATGAAGCGGAGCGATTTTCAAATCTTCTACGGTTTCCAAATTTTTGAGAAGGCCGGACTTTTCCTCGATTGCCCGTTGCTGCCGCACTTCGATAGCCTTTGAGCGTCTCATCATTTTGGCAGATTTGTGACCAATATACCCTCGGTCAACCGGGCCGTTCCCATATTTTGACGCTTCAATTCGGTCTGACCAGACAGAAGTTCTTTTAGCGGCCTTTTGCATATTATCAATGCTTTTTTTTAGCTTCACATTTTGAGCGAGTTCAAATTCTTGTTGACGCTGTAAGTTGGTGAACCAAGTAGAAAAATTTCCGCTTTGCACTTCGATGTTTGACCGATTGATCGACAGGATATGGTCAACACAGCCATCTAAGAAACAGCGATCATGAGAGACTAAGATAAATCCCTTTTTCCGTTTCAGGTATGCTGAAACGGTTTCTCTGGCTTTCATATCCAAATGGTTTGTCGGTTCATCAATCAGTAAAAAGTGTCCATCATTCAGAAATAGAGCGGCAAGCAGCACCTTGGTCTGCTCTCCATTGGAAAGCGTAAAAAATGGCCTCCAAAGTACATCATCACGGACTTCCAGATAGGATAGTTCTCTCAACAGCTCCCACTCTTCCGCCAGCGGGCAGACTTCCGAGAGAATATCCGTAGTTAATCTGTTTTTGTTGTTCACAGGATATGGAAAGTAATCAAATTGCACAGAGGCTTGTATTTTCCCGTGGTATTCGTACTTTCCAAGCAAGAGATTTAGAAAAGTTGTTTTCCCTCTACCGTTTCTTCCAACAAACCCAAGTTTCCAATCTGTATCAATTTGAAAACTGACATTTTCAAAAATGTTATCATAGCTGGATGGATAGGCAAAGGTAAGGTTTTCGACTCGGATCATCGACATATCGCATTCCTCCTTTATTCCAGGGATCAAGAACATAAAATAAGAGCTGCAAGAAAGTCAATTCTTGCAGCTCGTCACAGCATAATAGTACCACCCCTATCAAGAGTGATACACCTACGATATATCGAGTGAATAGACTTTTAACTTTCTTGCAATGGGTTCAATGGTACTGTAAAACACAGTATCACTGTATATTCCAATTTATTTGCAAGAAAAGTTAATCATCTTTCCACCTCACTTCTAATGTATGTGTTAGCGTATCATAAACGCATGGAATAATCAAGTATAAAAACAAATCCTTTACTTTTACTGTCAAGCAAATCTTTTACTTTTACCAGTTTTAAAAAATCAAAATTTGAAGTGATCAACTGATTTGAATTATAGTACTCAGCGTTCTTCATCATACATTCTTTAAACGCATGTAATTTTTGAGCAGCTTTATTATGAACTCTCTTACTGGTTATATCCTCCCGCGCCGTCTCTAAAAACTTCAGGGAAGAACAAAATCATTTTATAACATCTTTAAATCTGTCAAATTGTCAGTCCGGAGAGCTTTTTCTCGTCAATGCAAGATTACGGCTGATATCAATTTTGCAAATCTCTACAGTCTCAGTAGTAAATCTCCATTACCAGTCCCTAAAATCTTACATCTTCCCCCGATAAACTTGTACATGTCAGGAGCCAAACAGCTCAGGATCTCCGATCCTTGAAAACTGCATATGCATTCTTCAGGTACAACCCTGTGACGGGGAGTTACATCAGCGGAAAGCGCGAAGATCGTCAGAAATGACGGGAGCGCGGACCGGTCTGTAAGCCCGGATTGCTTCCGGGTACAGCTATGATCCGTCGCAGCACAATGATACTTCTGTACGCAGCTCGGTGAGAACCACGGAGGGGTTAGAGTCCCATGATGCCGTTAGCAGACGGATGCCTGAATGTATTCCCGCAGGACAGAGTGCCTGCATCTTCGGGGGTGTCGGGGACAAATACGAAGAGACCATATTTGACATGAAGCCGCCGTGAGACGGCTTTATCGATAGTCGGGCAGGAAGCGATTTCCTGCCCAATGCATAGAAAAAACATAGCAGGACATCACCTGCATGGATTTTACATGGAGGATTTGCAGATGCTTAAGAAGAATTGGATCTATAAGCGCGGAGACATCTATCTTGCGGATTTGGGCACGCCCGCAGGCAGTGTTCAGGGAGGCGTCCGCCCGGTGATTAACATTCAGAACAATACGGGAAGCTTTTTTGGTCCGACATTGATTGTGATCCCGCTGACAACGGAACTCAAGAAGTTGAACCAGCCGACACATTATGTGCTGCAAAAGCAGCGCGGACTGGAACAAATTTCCATGAGTGAGTCGGAGCAGCCGGTAACGATCAATAAGACGCAGGTAATCAAGTATCTTGGAAAAACAGATCAGGCGCATATGAGAAAAATCGATGACTGCCTGAGAATCAGCCTTCACCTGAATCCGGAGGACGCTCTTCCGGAGTGTGCGGACTTCCCGTGACGCGTCAGGTGCTGGTGAAGTTTCCTAATATAATACGGAGGTGAGGAAATGATCATGGAAGCAATGAAGACAATGGAATCCCCGGCGGATGCTGCCGGAGCTGCAACGGAGAAACGATGCTATACGGTTGAGGATCTTCAGATTATTCTCGGCGTGAGCCGCGGCAGTGTATATAAGCTGCTCGGGCAGAATGAATTCCGGTGGTTCAAAATCGGATCGGCGATCCGGATTTCAGCCAGAAGCTTTGATGAATGGTTGGATAGCAAGCTGTGAGACTTGTCAAGGATGTCATTACTGCCGGCGACATCCTAACAATCCGGATATGCTTCTACTACTATTTAGCCAGGTCTTCGGACCTGGCTAAATCAATTTCAGGAGGACAGAACATGGATGAGAAACAGGGCACCACGATATCCGTGATGGAAATGGGAACGATGCTTGGCCTTAAGAAAACGGATGCCTACTGGCTGGTACATAAGCAATGCTTTGAGACGGTTACCGTCGGCGGCAAAATGCGGATTGTGCTGAAAAGCTTTGAGCACTGGTACGCCAATCAGGTCAAACACAGGAAGATCGACGGGACACCGCCGGGGCAGGAACTGCGGGCAAACTCCTATTCCATGAAAGAGATGGCGGAGGAGCTGGGTGTCGCGGAGGGTGTTGCTTATGACATCATCAAACGGTATGCAATAGAAACCTTTGAGGTGGACACCTGGAAACGGGTGCGGAAGGACGTCTTCGATGCGTGGTACCGGACGCAGAGCCGGTACAGAACACGGGAAGACCGTGAGAAGGATGCGGAACTTGAAGCATCGAGTATGTCTATGCCGGAGATGGCTGGGCTGCTCCTGATTCCGCGGGCGGAGGTGTATCACATTCTGCTGACAGGCAGAGACAGAGAAAAATTTGATTTTGTCTATATTGGCGGCAGACGTCGTGTGACAAAGAGCAGCTTTGAAAACTGGTATGCCGGGCAGACGAAGTATCGAAAATTGTGTGACAGACCGCCGGAGGAAATCGCCGGGATCGAAAAGCAGAAGAAGGAAGCGGAACATCCGAGACTGAAGGTGGATGAGAGCAAAGCAGCTTTCACACTGCAGGAGGCATCGGTTCTCCTGGATCTTACATACAATGAGGTGCGCAGCCTGATCCGGAGCGGTGATTTAGATGCAAATAAGTATGGAACCAGATATCTGATCCCGCGGGATGAAATCCAGTGGTTCCTTCTCCAGCAGCGGCTGGAGCGCGAAACGTAAGGAGGATTTGACGATGGCATCGATTGTACAAAGGAACAACCGCTACTGTGTCGTTTATCTGTATGACGATGAGACAAGCGGCAGGCGTCGCCAGAAATGGGAAAGCTTCAGAACCATGGCGGACGCAAAAAAGCGAAAGGCGGAAATCGAGTACCGGCAGGAGCTGGGAACGCTGGTGATCCACAAGTGCCAGACGATAGACGAGCTGCTGAATGAATATGTTGCGCTGTATGGCAAGGCGACCTGGTCCATTTCCATGTATACCAGCAACACAGCACTCATGAAGCATTACATTTCCCCGATTATCGGGAGCATGAAACTGAATGAAGTCACGCCGCGGGTCCTTGAAAGATACTATCTGCAGCTTCTGAAAACGCCGGCAGTACATACGGTGACGCAGCGGAAAGGGTCTAAGGAGAAATCATTTGTTGCGCCGCCGACCATCCGGAAAGTACATAACCTCTTGCGCAGCTGCTTTCATCAGGCGGTTAAATGGGAACTGATGGAAAAAAATCCGGCGATTTATGCGACGGTTCCGAAGGCAGAGCAGAAGAAGCGGGAAATCTGGGATGCGCCGACACTCTTCCACGCAATTGAAGTGTGTGAAGATGGCCGGCTGAAGCTGGCGATGAATCTTGCATTTGCCTGCTCCCTCCGGATCGGGGAGCTTCTCGGATTGACCTGGGACTGCGTAGACATCTCTCCGGAAAGTATCAAAGCCGGAAAAGCATATGTCTATGTGAACAAGGAATTGCAGCGTGTCAGCAAGAGCGTTATGAAGACACTGGAGAAGAAGGATGTGCTGCGGGTCTTTCCGGAGCTTCGCGAGAGCAACAAGACCGTTCTGGTTCTTAAGAAGCCCAAGACGGAAACCAGCACCCGCAAGATTTTCCTTCCCAGAACCGTAGCCGAGATGCTGATCGACTGGAAGCGGGAGCAGGATTTTACGAAGGAAGCACTTGGCAGTGAGTATTCAGATTTCGATCTTGTCATGGCAAATGATCTGGGAATGCCGACAGAGCAGTCCAGGATCACATGCCTGTTTTCTGACTTAATTCAGAAAAACGAGCTGCCAAAGGTTGTCTTCCACAGCCTGCGCCATTCCAGCATCACCTATAAGCTGAAGTTGAACGGCGGCGACATCAAAGCGGTTCAGGGAGATTCCGGTCACGCACAGGCGCAGATGGTCACGGATCAGTATTCCCATATTCTGGACGATGACCGGATGCATAACGCGGATCTGTTCGAGCAGGCGTTTTATGGGGGAAAGGGTGCTGAATCGGTTCATGAAGCAACGGAGACTCCGGCAGCTGCCGGGCAGACTGAAGTGAAAACAGGCACAGAGGGAATAGATCCCGAGCTACTGGCAAAAGTCCTGGCGAACCCGGAAATGGCAGCGCTTCTGACAACGCTTGCCAGAAATCTGAAATAACGGATAGAGAGCAATCTCTGATCCATGCATGGCATCTTCTCAGGAAGGTGCCTTTTTACATAGCCAGACAGGAACATCTCTCAGGAGATGCGTCTGCCTGGTAATTTTTATGTCGGCGGGTTTCTCAGAAAAGCCTGGGGATTCGATGCGCCGCTTGTCTAATATCGGCGGCAGCTGCAAACGATCCTTTTCCCTTTTTTAGCAAAATCTAATAATCTGCTAAAATGAAGGCATAAACTTCTAACGACAAAGGCGAACTTCGGTGAACCGAAACAGATTCGGAATTCAAAAAAAGCCTGATGAAAAGCGACTTTCCTGTACATAGGTGAACACAGATGACAAAGGTTCAATGGTACTCCTAAGCGGAAGGTCGTGTGTTCAAATCACATCAGGGACGTTACCCGAAAAGGCGTGGAAGATTTCTTTGAAATTCTCCCATGCTTTTTTTACGCCGATTGTAAAATGCAGTTGGACATCTGAGGAACTGGTTCTTATTCAGATTCGTCTTAAAAACCACTACTCCATCCGGGCGTATGCAAGAATTTGATATAATCGGGTACAAACCCCGTTTCTTTTGCCATTTCCTGAATGATCTCAGAATCATAGCACGGTATGCCCAGTTTTTCCGCAACCTTTTTGCCGATGGTGTATCCGCCGCTGCCAAATTCGCGGCTGATGGTAATCACTCTGTTTTTCATTTAATTTTCTCCTTTCATAATATCCGTGGTGGTGTCGGAAAGCTCACGATATGTCTGTCGGATGAAGAAAATCGCAATGATGAAGGTCAGCAGGTCTGCTGCAGGGAACGACCACAAAAGGCCGTCCAGTCCGAAGAAAATCGGCAGAATAATGGGCAGCGACACGCCGAAAATAATTTCACGGGTCATAGAAACAGCGGTAGATGCAAAGGCCTTTCCGAGCGCCTGCAAATAGATAAAGGTACCTTTGTTCAAGGTTGCCAACGGCATCAGACACAGGTAAATACGGAAGCACTTCACGGTGAAGTCCGCATAATAGGCGCTTTCGTTGGCCGCGCCGAACAGCATGGCAATTTGCAGCGGGAATATCTCTACGATCACCAGTGCAATCACGCCAACAATCAATTCTGCCAGTAGCAGTCTGGAAAACAGTGTTTTAGCGCGATCTCTTTTCTTTGCGCCGATGTTATATCCAGCAATCGGAATACAGCCAGCCGCCATGCCAATGGCGATGGAAATGGCGATCTGGAAGAACTTCATCACAATGCCAAGAACGGCAAGCGGAATTTGTGCATATTCCGGTTGCCCGAAAATAGGATCTCGCGCACCATATTTCATACACATATTCTGCACTGCTGCCATTGAAACGACCAGCGAAATCTGTGCAAGGAAACTGGTAAGTCCCAGCATAAGGAACTTTGGGATCAGCTTTCCATCCAACCGGAAGCTGCCCTTTTCCAGTGTAATGACTTCCATGTGCCGCAGGTACCAGATAGAGAGCGCCGCCGTCAGTACCTGACCAATCACGGTAGCAACCGCCGCGCCCATCATGCCCCAGCGGAAACCGTAAATAAAGATGGGATCGAGGATCACATTGGAGATGGCGCCGGAAACGGTAGCGACCATAGCAAATTTGGGACTGCCATCGCTGCGGATCACCGGGTTCATCGCCTGTCCGAACATATAGAACGGGATGCCAAGTGTGATGTAGAAAAAGTATTCCTTTGCAAACACATGGGTTTCCTCGTTGACCGTTCCGCCGAACAGGGCAAGGATGGGTTCGCTGAAAATGAGGTAGACTGCCGTTAGCACAAGGCTGCTGACCACGCAGAGTACAACGGCATTGCCGACGGACTTGTGGGCATCCTCCCTGGCATTACGCCCCAGCGCAATGCTGACAAACGCGCAGCAACCGTCACCGATAAACACGGCGATACCGAGCGCCACAACGGTCAGCGGGAACACCACCGTATTGGCGGCGTTGCCGTAAGAGCCAAGGTAGATGGCGTTGGCGATAAAGATTTGGTCAACAATGTTATAGAGCGCACCTACCAATAGCGAGATAATACAGGGGACGGCGTACTGCCGCATGAGCTTTCCGATACGCTCCGTCCCCAAAAACTGATTTCCGGTGTCCATAAAAATCACCTTTCCTTTCAAAAAATAAGAAATGCGTAAAGCCAGAAGCTATCTGGATTTACGCATTTCTGCTACACGATTTGCTTATATACTTTTACCCATTTCCGCAAAAAACGTGCGGCGTTTCTGCAACTGGATTTACGCAGAAACGCCACACGCTGTAGGCTCATTATAGCGGATTCGGATGGAGATTTCAAATGTTTTCCGAGGCTTCTGGCATGAGTACCCACTATCATGCCAGAAGCCTCGGAAACATACAAAAGAAATGGGAGCCTTATAGAACCATCTGATTTTCGAAGCTGCACAATATTTTGCGCATGATCGTTTCAGATAGAAAGAACCGCTTGCCAGAAATCTGAAATAACGGATAGAAAGCAATCTCTGATCCATGCATGGCATCTTCTCAGGAAGGTGCCTTTTTACATAGCCAGACAGGAAAATCTCTCAGGAGATACGTCTGCCTGTCTCAATTGTAATCCGAGATTCCATACCCACTATCTCGGATGAGTATTACAAGTTAATAATTATAGGCGTAAGAGAGGGGTATGGATTCTCTCTTACAAACATGCGAGAC
>NZ_JBQHUZ010000015.1:0-25066 GCF_052064775.1 Oribacterium sp. HCP28S3_H8
GGGAAACCTGTTGCATGGTTTCCTGCCATTCGGAGTATTAGGTAGGCGCTTCAGGGCGTTACTCCCTCATTTCACCAATCGGAATATCAGTTCTCCAAAGTTTTCGGGTCAGTGCCCTTCGACTTTGTGCGCAAGCTTTTCACTTACGAACGTGTCGCACGGTTGTCATTGCCATACCCTTCCATCAGGTTTACGACACCCCAGATGCCAAGACCTGCGCCGAGTGCGATAACAAGAGTCTGCAGAACGCCAACTGCGCTGTTGAAAAATGCCATAATAAATCCTCCTTGTGATTACGATATTGAATGTTGTAATGCTGCAAATTTCCAGAACCGGTGCACTTTCAGCTCTGCTCTGGAAAAGAAAAGAGCTGGCCTTTCAGTCAGCTCGTTGAAAAGTTACGATTCTTCTGTTCGGATGCCTTCCCTTATCCCCGTCGGTAGGGGATCTTGCTCTGCATTTCATCTGCTCCCTCGCATTCCTATTGTGTATCTTCTGTGCTTCTGTCAGACCGCTTGCTACTTCTCAGGGACAGATCGCTTGGATCTTGTCTGTTTTTCTGCCTGAGGTGCCTTGGCGGCCTCTCCCTTCTTTTCCTTCAATGCGCCAAGGATCGAACTCCGATCTCTGTTCTTGTACGCCTCCAGCATCGCCTTCAGTTCCGGGTTCGGAATCTCCCGCACATCCCTGCCCCAGATCTTCTTTCCGTCTGGCCCGGTTCCCGTGATCACCGGCTTGCTGATCCTCGTTGTCCCGTCCTCCGGAAGCTTCATCCACACGCCCTTGCCAAACTGGTTCTCATGAATCATCTTTGGCGAAATCACAAAAGATGCCCACGGCGATTTATCCGCCGGATCCACATTTGGAATTTTCACTTCAACGAACGGATGCCCACTCTTTGATGTAAACGGCTCACCGACCAGTCCCTTTCCAAACTTGATCGAAATCTCCTTCTTTTCCTGTGCCACCGGAAAATCACCCGCCTTCATCTGCTCCTCTGCTTCCTTCACCCAATCCGGGATATCTCCCGGCATTAACGTCTGCTCTTCTGCCATCCGTAGTTCCTCCATTTAGGCAAAATAAAACGCCTGTCAGCCCTGACAAGCGCAAAACTTACCGTATTCTTTCTCAAGTCTTATACTCCTTCCGGTCAGATCCGAAACATTTGTCCTTATGCTGCCGAACTGCCAATTTGCCAATTTTTCTGCTCAGGGAGCGGTTTCCAATACCTGATACCGCTCATCTCCCCGCAGTGTCATCCGATGGTTCAGGTATTTCTCGACATCAAACCAGTATTTCTTGTCGTAATCTGCAGTGAGTCTGTAGTTCGGATGCTTCGTGAGATCATACTTATCGGACAGAAACGGCCGCACGCCGCGCACCTGTACGATGCATTTGCTGCCGTCCAGAACCGCCAGTTGATCCACACTCATCAGATCGTGCCCGAGCTTCTGGTAATTCATGTTGTAGGACTGAGAAGTCCCGCGGGACTCCCCGGTGTTGTACATGTCGATGGTTTCCTTGCCCAGGGACTCATTGAGATCCTTCAGCGTCGTCTTCTCCGAACCGCCGAGGAAAATCTGCGAGTCGCAGTTGCCGATGATGGTATCTGCATTGTCCTTGTAGATGGACTTCAGCTGCGACTTTGCCTGCAGCACGAGAACAGCGCTGATCTCACGGGATCGGATCGTTGCCATCAGCTTTTCCAGGTTCGGAATCTGACCGATGTTTGCCATCTCGTCGATGAGGCACCGGACATGCACTGGGAGTCTTCCGCCATAGACATCATCCGCCTTCTCACAGAGCAGGTTGAACATCTGTGTGTAGATCATGCTGATCAGAAAGTTGAATGTGGAGTCTGTATCTGACATGATGAGAAACAGAGCCACCTTCCTGTCTCCCAGTGTGTCCAGCTCCAGCTCGTCATATGCGGTGATCTCCCGCAGTTCTTTGATGTCAAACGGAGCAAGGCGGGCACCGCAGGAAACAAGAATTGATTTCGCGGTCTTGCCCGCCGCCAGTTTGTATTTTTTATACTGACGGACTGCAAAATGATCCGGCTCCTTCTGTTCCAGCTCATCAAAGAGAAGATCCACCGGATTCTTGAACGTTTCGTCATCCTCTCGAACCTCCATGGAGTTGAGCATTTCAAGAAGTGTTGTGAAATTCTGCTCTTCCATCGGTGCCTCATAGTGAATGTAGCCGATCAGTGCCGTGTAAAGCAGTTTTTCCGACTTCTCCCAGAACGGATCCCCACCGTTTCCCTCGCCCTTTGTATTGGCCATCAATGTCGTAACAAGCTTCAGAATGTCCTTTTCATCATGGATGTAGGCAAATGGATTGTAGTGCATAGACTTATGGAAGTTGATTGTGTTGAAGATCCGGATCTCATAGCCATTTTTCACCAGGGCGTGGGCGGATTCGTTGACGATACTCCCTTTCGGATCCGTCACCACAAAAGAGACAGGATATTTTTTTGAGCAGCACTGAAGAAGGTTCGGTTTCAGGACGAACCTTGTTTTACCTGATCCCGAGCCACCGACGACAAGAATATTCTTGTTTCTCGAGTACTTCGGGACCGGAGGGCGGCTGCTCATCGTGAGCCGCTCTGTCTGGGACAGAATCACGTTGTTTTCAAAATCCGGATCCTCGAACGGCTCGATGTCTGCGTGAGTTCCCCAGCGGGCACTGCCATATTCTTCGTTCTGCCGGAACTTCTTCGCATTCTTGCCTTTCATATACACAGCCAGCCGCAGTGCCGCTCCGCAGACAATACCAACGATCAGATCCGACGGATAGAGGCTGGGAAGCAGATTTTGAAATGCCATCTGCAGTGTTCCGCTCTTAAAAACATCCTGTAGTTTCTCCGATGCATTGATACCCTCTGCCAGTCTCCATGCCTCGCCAAGGTTTGTGCAGAGCAGGCCAACGATAATGTAAGGAAGGCAGAGAATCAGCGTTTTCTTCCACTTACTGCCATTCAATCAAAATCCTCCCTTCCTGTAATGCCGGATGTTCACCTGGCAGAGGTGCTTCAGAAAAATTCATCGCACTTCCTCCTTCCTCTTCTCGACCTCTTTTCTCGGAGCTGACAGGACCATCGATTTCAACTTCTTCAGAGCCGCAAGAAGGCTCGGCTTTTCTCTGCCGATCTCATTCTTCCGCTTCATGCACTTTGCCGAATACTCATTCATGACTTTTTCAATCGTGTCAGCATCTCTTGCCTTGAAGAAAACTGTGTATTTCGGCGGGTCCAGATATTTGCTCTTTACAACGGCAAAGTCCATGCCGTAGCGCCTTGCGATTGGCTTGAAATCGCCGATGCCAAGCTCCGCGATGTCGATATTTTTTGCTCCCTCGTCTTTTTTCAGGAGCTCCTTGACGGACATCTCTTTGCCCGGTCCATTCAGCATCTCCACCACTTTCCCCGGCGCTGTTTTCATAAGTTCAATCAGTTTCAGCAGGGCCTTCTCGTCCATCTGCACGACCCTCCGGATAAAATACTGACCTGACTGTTTCAACGGTCTAGCCGCAATTTCAACTGTTTCTCTTGCAACCTCTTCATTCATCAATGCGATCACCTCCTTCCCGGCAGCTTCCTTTGCTTCTCTTCAAAGTCTCCATATCCGATGACCCACTGATGCCACTTTCAGGAATCAGCGGCAGCCGCTTACACATAGCCGATCACGCCATTTAGCGTTGTGACGATGACCTTCGCCTTTCTTGCGATGGCGATGTCGTCTCTTACTTCCTCATTCCGCGCATCCCCGCAGATCACAAGAAAACGCGAGCGCCGAAGCATATCCTCCGTCATCTCGCGCTTTCTCTTGTGTGCATCCTCCACATCCGCCGGAAAAATCCCGTCAAAAGCCAGGATCGGACACAGGGGAAGATATCCTTCCTTAACCAGCGCGGTGCAGTATTTCACCGCATCATCCTTCGCAACCACCGGATTATCATTCCACGCCGCTGTGACATAAGCTCTAGGTATGGTTCTGCTCACTTTTTCGCCTCCTACTCGATCCGCAGTGCATCGAACACTTCATCCCCGTTCCGGAATTCCTCCATTTTTCCAGCCAGGATCATGAACAGCCGTCCAAGATCCCGGTCAGAAAGAGGGAACATGCGCTGCCCTTCCATTTTCATAACCAGAAAGCTGCCCACAAGAAAGATATTGCCGTCCATCCGGAATGTCTTTTCCACATTGTAGACGACAGCAAAATTCTCCTCGCCAACCAGCATTGTCGCCGAGCAACCCTGCATGGATTCCATAATGCTCCCGGCTTCCTTCATGGAAACCTTACGATACCGGCCATTCGTTCCAATAATAACGGCATGGCGGCTCAGTCTGTCCAGATCTTCTCTGGTAGAAACCATGCCATCTTTCAGTGGATCCAAATTGGTTTCAAAGTGTATGTCCTTCATCTTGTATTGCCTCCTTTTTATCCTCCGGGTAGGCGAAATCGTGCCTGACCGCCTGTCTGTAGTAGCTGTCAATGGTGCAGGGCGCATTATAGAGAGCGGCAATGATATACTGGCGGATATTTCGGATGTCTGTCGTTGTCTTTTGCAACTGCTCCATGACATATTCGATATGGTCAAAACGAAGCTTCATAAAACGACTCTTCACAACTCCTGCCGGGAAATTTTCTCCCTGCACTCGGATGGTCTTTTTCCCGCTGCAGACCACATCAAGGATCAGCTCCTCGATCCCGTCCAATGTCTCCCGGTCATAGGGATAGCGCTCTTTCAGATCCTCAATAGCCAGCTTTTCCCGAAAGTACTCCCGATACTGCTCTCTCGAATCGTCATCACATCCCATCCCGGATAAGATTCGATTCGTATCATTCATATCTGTATTATTCTTCTCAGTACTATTCCCCTTTGATATTCGAAGTCCCTGAACTTTGGTTTTGGAAGTTTCGGAACTATGATTTTCAAAGTCCTTGTTCTTTGAGTTCCGAAGCGGTGGAAGAAAGTTCTTCACATAGATCCGGGACGGGCGGCCCTGTCCCTGCCTGACGCGCTCAATGAGTCCGTATTTTTCCAGTTCTCCGAGAAGTTTTACCGCCTTTTGTACCGCACATCCGACATCCTCCATTATGCTGTTCAGCGTGTAATAGATATAAACTCTGCCTGCCGCGTCCACCCATCGGTTCTTTCTCGACAAAGAGACGCGATCCAGGCAGAGACCATAGAGAATCTTGGCGTCCCCGGAGAGTCCGTCAAATGCTTTCTCCGTCATTAGTGCCTTCGGGATCCGATAAAATGAGAACTGTTCCGACTGCTCCTCATAAAAGTAGTCGTACGGCAAAGCTTTACTGCTCCTTCCTGTTTTTTTGATGTTCCTCCAGAATCTTCTTCATACAGGGAAAGCAGAAGGGATGTCCATGTCCGTAACAGCAGGGATGACCGCAGTTGACCGGATAAAGTTCCGGCTGCGGATATTTCTTCGGCGGAGTTTTCTGCAGGGTTTCAATTGCAATCGCCTCATTCATATCGCCTCGCCTCCCCTCATACGGCTGGCTTTGACTGCCGTATCTCTTGCTGGCTGCTTTACTGCAGCTTCAGATTTTTTGTCCTGCAGCTTTGTCAGCACGGATTCTCTTCCATCTTCGACAGTATGCTCCGGATTTTCTCTCTTCCGCGCCTCGAAGCGCTCGGCAAGTTCAAACGCATGCGCTTTGGTGTCATACCGGTAAGCATGATCGGAAAGACGTTCCTCCGGCATCACTTCACTCTTGTTGACGCTAGAAATGATATCCTGCAGTTCCTGTGCCTTGATTCCGCCATCATCCCTCATCAGCAGGACTTCATGAATACTGGAGGGAAGAATAAAGAAATCGCCTCCAAGCTTTTCTGCTGCATCGTCCAGAAATCCGGGATACGCCAAGACGCCGGCGCCATAATTCATCCCCTGCACAGTGGCCACATACAATGTGTCCTCTGCTCCCGATTCCATTGGCATCCCCAGCACTTCGGAGATCGGTTTAATTACAGGCTGAAAAAGCTTAGGCGCACTCTCACCGGCATCCGCTCTTAACTGTTCCGGGGAGACACCATAATGTTCAAGCATCTTATCGGTCAACAGTACGGTATTTCTGCCCAGCTCGTTCTCTCCAAGGAAAATACGATAGACCACAGAGAGATCCTCCATCTCCATATGGGGAGCCTTCTCCAGTGTCTCCTTATTTCCGCCTGTCGAAACGATCTCCATGATGAGTCTGTCCTTAATCTGTTCGTAATCACCAAGGGTAGAGAGATCAATCTTCTGCGCCATGCCGATTCTGTCGGCAATTTGATCCGCTGCGCGGGAAACGATATCGTTAAAATCCCCTCCGTTCCTGACTTCTTCCTGCATGTCCGACAGGTTTACATTCACCTGAATACCGGAAGCTCTCTCGTGAATCGATACTTCCGTATGCTCTTCTTCCTGATGTCTCACATCGTGTACAGCCATGGAAATGTTGTTGATGCCCCGCTCATCCAGACGATCAATCAGTTCATCTGTCACACGGTCCGCAAACTGTTCCATATCCTCTGTCATTATTCCGCTGTCCTCCTTTCCATTGATTCCTTCCAGGAGCTCCTCCGGGGATTTTCCATAGAGGCTCACAAATCCTGGAATTTCCTTAGCAAGCACTTCACGCTTTCCCGCTTCAATCGCGCTCAGCGTAGTTCTTGACATGCCCATCCGCATGGCGGCGATATCCTGCTTCATACCCGCCGCCTGCCTCCATTCCTTCAGCCTTTCTCCAATGGAACGCATGAATCTGCCTCCTTTCCAGAAATCCGGGCATGAAAAAAGCGCCAGCCCGCAGATTACTCCGCAGGTTGACGCTCACGTCTATCGTTCCCTATTCTTTTGCAAAAGAAAAATAAATGGCCGCCGGCATTCGCCGTTTCCATTTATCTATCCTAATACTATCACCGGTTTAGAACCGCCTCAATAGACAGCAGATAGACATTTTCTCAACATCCTTGAACATTTCTCACGGCATGACATTTTTCACCAAAAGTGCATTCAGATTTGCCGCAATAAACCCTGAATTCCAGCAATCAGACTTCCGCCGAGGATGTACAGTACTCGTGGAATAACGGCGGCGAGGACGGCAAAAATCAGTCCCTCCAGGAACGCTGTGTTGGAAACATCGCCACAGATACGGCTGATGACCACGATCAATAAGAAAATGGTTCCAAAAATTTCTCCAATTCTACAGACGATCTTCCCTACAAATTCCAGGGAAAGATCGAGAAGGCCAAGCAGCGCCCGAACCGGAAGCAGGACGATTTTCAACATCAGTAGCAGCACAAAACCCAAAACGCAGAGCACCTTCATCTTCAACCTCCTATCCGTCGTCCGGTTTCCTGAATACATTGCATATACCGGAGCATCGGGAATGATCTCTCATGCGCGGTTCGATCTGTGCGCCGGGAACTATGCCGACGGCAACTGTTATCCGGACTTTGCTTCTACATAAATTATGAAGGAACTCTTTTATGAAATCCACAAGAACCGTGTCAGAATTCCTGACACGGCCCCTGCATTACGTCAACCGAACATCCGCCTGTTCAGGGTCTCTTCTGTCCCCGCTTCCATCGATCCAGAAGATCAAGGATGACTTCTTTCCGCTTGTCCGTTTCCACTGTCTTAGAGAAATATTTGTCCAGCTCCCGCCTCGAAAGCACAACTTTGCCATCGTCTTCCTTTGTTGAAACGGCATCATTTAACACCTGCGTCACGCTGAATTCCGTAAGATTCTCATAATTAAACTTTTTCAGTGCGTCAAGCTGAGTTTTCTTGATCATCCCATTCTTCTGAATATAGGAATACAGACTTCTCTGCAGTTCATTGCTGAAGCGAGATATTTCTACCGCTAATACAATAGAGAGTTTTTTCTGATCAACAAGATTCAGAAGATCCTCTGTAAGTTCCGTGAGGCGAATATAATTCTGGACCTGTCGGCCGCGAAGCCCCATTGATTCTCCGATTTCTTCTCTGGTTTTTCTGTCCTTCACCGATAGACCAACCAACTTATGGCACTCAGTGCCATAAGTTTCATCGCCATTCGTCTCAGCTCCAATTTCGGAACTATTCCGTTTCAGATCCGTCCGAGCTCCTTGTCTGTGCATCGCGTCCATCTTCATCTTCAGGGAAAATGCCCGCTCACTCGGAAGGATCTCCTCCCGCTGCATATTGGAGTCAACCATCGCGATGACGGCTTCATCATCCGTCATCTCCTTGATGATCGCCGGAACGGTGGTCAGGCCCGCCAGCTTTGCCGCGTGCATTCTCCGATGCCCGGAAATCATTTCAAATCCGTCCTGTTCATCCGGACGCACCAGAACCGGATTCAGGATTCCATTGTCCTTGATGCTCTGAACAAGGTCTTTCATCCGGTCATCATCGAGCACTTTGAAGGGATGATTCCGGAAGGGATGAATCTGACGAATGGAAATCTGCGTCGCTGCACTTTTATCCTGTGCGTTCATCGTTTTCTCCTTGTCCATCATCTGCCTCCTTCATCAAGCCGGAAGGTCTGAAAGTATGCATCAAATATTTCCAGATTTACAAAGCAGGCTTTGTCTGCCTTATAAACCGCTCCGGCAGCATGCGCCATCTGTTGAAACTTGGACAGCCCCATGCTGTATAGTGCCGCTCCTTCCTTGTACCTGACGTAAATCTTTTTTCTCGCTGCCAGCGTTTCCCTCACGGCTTCTTTCCCGGTTTTCTTCTCTTGCGTTTTGCCGTTTCCTAGTCTGCCCCTCCCGGTTTTTCTGCTGATCGGTTTTTCCTCTGATGCCGCATAAGCTGCCGGTTTCATTCCAGGCGCCAGCCTTCGTTCCATTTTAGCCATCGCTTTTTCCTTATCTGCTGCTTTCATCCTTTTCCTCCAATCCCGGTCCTCTTCCGGTTTTCCTGTACTGTTTTCTGAGATATGACTCAAAGAGATCACGCCGGACAAGAACCATCTTTCCGTCAATCTTGTAGATGGCTTCCGCTTCTTTTGCCAGTCGGGTAATCGTCTTCTCCGTCAGTCTGTAGTACGCGATTCCATCTGCATAGCGGAAGAAGCTGTGTCTTGCAAATTCCAAATCCTCATCATCCAGCTGATCCGAGAACATCCAGAGTTTCCCGCTCACTGCTTCTCCTCCTTCCGCCGCCTCTCTTCTTTGCTCAAACCGCGCTTACCGATTCCCCTGGTCTTCTCATGAAAATTCTCGAGATAGGCATCGAAAATATCGCGGTTGATCAGCACCGTCCCTTCCATCCTGTACAGCGCTCCCGCCCGATCCGCGAGCTCGATGAGCTTGCGGTGCGAGATGCTGTACACGACCTCCGCTTCCTGATAGCGAAGAAACTTTTTACGCAGCTTCTTCACCTCTTCCCGGACTTCTCTCGGTCTTGTGATGTCCTGATACTCCTGTTCCATACATTTCCTCCTTATGGATTTGTGGGCAGACGCCCGGATAACAGGCATCTGCGTCATCTGGCTGCTATTCAAACAGGGATGAAAGGCTTTTCAGCCTCTTTTCCTGCTGTTTGCACGCAAAAAGGCACCCCCTCTCAGATTGATTCTGAAAAGGAGTGCCTTTAATGTTTTTGAAACTGGGACGTACGCTTTACTTTATACTGTCATCTGTTACGATGTACCGTCATTTGACTTTTTGTTGCACAAATGTTGTAAATCCGGTGTCACTGCAAAAAATCGGCCTGGATTTGTTGTATAAATCCGCAGGTTTTCCGCCCGTGATTATCCCTGGATCAATACAGCTTCGCGCCGGCCGGGATGTGGTTGTCCACCATCAGAAGATGAAGCTCTTCCTCGCCGTTTTTCTCGTTCACCGCGGACAGGAGCATGCCGCAGGAGTCGATCCCCATCATCGCTCTCGGCGGGAGATTCGTGATGGCAATCAGGGTCTTTCCGACCAGCTCTTCCGGCTCGTAATAGGCGTGAATACCGCTTAAAATCACGCGATCCGTGCCCGTACCGTCATCCAGAACGAACTTTAAGAGCTTCTTGGACTTCGGAACAGCCGAGCATTCTTTTACCTTCACCGCCCGGAAATCGGACTTGCTGAAGGTGTCAAAATCCACGAAATCCTGGAACAGCGGCTCGATCTTCACACCGGCAAAATCGATCTTTTCGTTCGGCGTGAAGAACCCGGACTGATCAGAAACAGCCTCGGAACTCTTCTCTTCGCCGTCCTTTTCGTCCGCATGTGCTTCATTGTTTTCAGCCTTGAGGGACTTGAGTGTCGGGAGACGTGCCCTTGAGCTTCGTAACCCTTCATAGCCCTTCGTTACTGCCTGTCCAGAGGTCGTTCGCCGGGGGCAAATCCCACACGTGTTCGTATCTCTCCATAACTTTTGGTAAATCGTTGGTAATCCGTTGGTAAGCATCACTTTTTACCAAACGAATCAGAGAAATTCAGCAACTCACGGTCCCGCAAGTCCTTTGTTACGTCCGCGTAAATGTTCATCGTCGTTTGCGCGTCTGCGTGCCCCAGAACGTCCTGCATGACCTTCACGTTCACTCCCTGCTCCACCATTCTTGTTGCAAAGGTATGACGCAGGTAGTGACAGCTGAAATGTGGCAGCAGAACCGGTTCGGCGTCATTAGCCGCATTGTCCAGCACCTCGAAGTTGCAATCGCGGATAATCCGGCGGAGCGCCTTGTTCACCGTGCTTTGGTGATATACCTCGCCGAAACGGTTCAGAAAAACGAAGTCGGTATAGCCGTCAATGACGGACTTGCAGGTTATCCCAAACTCCTTCTGCAACTGCTTCTCTTCTAGGAGAGCTTCCCGAACCCTTGGAACCATCGGAATGATTCTTCCCCCTGCCTTTGTCTTCGGCGTGTTGATGGCAAAGGTGCAGACGGTGTTTTCTGTCCGATGCGAATAGTAAACAAGGGTGTGGTTGACCGAGATTTCGTTCTTCTCGAAGTCAACGTCTTCCCATCGCAGGCCGGTAATTTCGCCGACCCTCATGCCCGTCCAGAGCATGCCCTCTACAATCGGGTACCAGTGATGCATCGGTCCCGGCTTTTTCAGAAACCGTTCCAGAAGCTCCTGCTGCTCCTGCGTTAAGGCCCTGCGCTTCAAGCCATCCCCGGCATGTGCCTTCTTCAACTCCCGGAGGGCATTGTCTGACGGGTTATAGCGGAGGTAATCGTCCTCAACGCCCACCTGCAACACCTGATGGAGGACCGTATGAACGTTGTCGATGGTTGCCGACTTGAGTCCCCGATTGTCGGAAAGGCTGTTGTAGAAGTTCCGCACATCCGACCGTTTCAGGTCCTGGATCCTGCGCTCGCCGAACCCCGTCGAAACAAACTCGGTGTACATGTAGCAGTAATTGCAGAACGTATTATCTTTCAGCCCGCGTTTCAGCTTCTTCCACATGCCGAACAGGTCATTTATCGTCAGGTTTTTCGCATCCGCCCTGATGTGGTCAAGCGAGTCCTTCCGAACCGCGTTTTCCTTCTCGCGAAGCTCGTCCAATGACTTAGCGTAAACGGAATGGCTTGCACCCGTCCCGTCCTTCCAGCGGTACTCGTAGGTCTGGTTCTTCCTCTGGTATTCTCCCTCCTTCAAAACTCTGTGCTTGTTATCTTTCCGTCTTTCCATCTTGTGGTCTCCTTTCCACAAGACAGAAGCACGTACCTGCTTTCATTTTACCAAGCACGTGCTTCTACGTCCAGTTTTCTGAAATATCTCTGAAAGAATGGTCAAATGGAATAGCTCTTCGAAAGGTACTCGTCGAGCAGACGGCGCTTTATCAGGCGCTTGCTACCGTTCCAGAGCACGAACTTGCAGTTCTCGTCATCCGTGATTTGCCGCAGCTTCCCGGTCCCGATGCCGGAGTAGGCGGCGGCTTCCTCCAATGTCAGGTTGGACTTTTCCCAAATCGGTACCTCTGCCTTCATCGTGTCCTCCTTTCCTCACACCTTGAAACGCAGAATCGCGCGGAGGAGCTTTCCTTGAAGGTAGGATTTCATGTACATGTCAACCCCGCGCTCCACATGTCCGGCGGCGTCCATGAAGGAATGGGTGCAAAGCCGGTCAATGAACCCGTCAAAGTAGTCCAGCACTTCCGTTGTTTCCAGCAGGCAGCCTTTTGTGGCGGCGGCCACGGTCTCATACGTCAACATCGTCAACCTCCTCTCCCCTCAACAGCATGCGCAGCTGTCGAAGTGCCTTAAACCTGCGATACTGGACGGTGGAGCGGGGGCGGCCCAAAAAGGACGCGATGCGCTTGTCTGTCCATCCAGCGAAGTAGGAGAGAAGTACGATGGACCGGTCATCCTCCTGCAACACCGCCAGCGCGTCCGCAAGCTCTTCATCCACAACCCCGATGGAAAGCCCGCAGACCTCGAAAACAACCTCAGCCGGCGGAAACGCCTGCTCGTCCGGGACGCGGAGACGATTGAGTTCCGCTTCGCTCATCTCGGAAAACAGCTTCTCCCTCCGTTGGTTCTTTGCCATCTCGCGCATCAGGTCCGTCCGCGCGTTTTTCAGAGTCTTCTTGCAGAAGGCGCAGAACATCTGCACGACCGCCTTTTTCTCATTGTCAGATATCATTTGGTTCCTCCTTTCTTCACTTAGTTCACGGAATCAAGGAGCGTTTTTGCCAAAGTGTCTGAAAACAGAAGCGTCCCGGCGGGATTTCCGCAGGGACGCTTCTTGAAGCTAGGACGGATTTTGCGATTGCAGGAACCCGGCAGAGAGCCTTCCGGTGCTACTCGATGCCCAGCTTCTTCCTCATCGCCTTCCGCATTTCCAGACCGTTCTCGCGGCGGCGGTTCGTTCCTTTGAACTCGATGGGAAAGCACCGCTCCAAGATGCGGTCGAATACGCGGCACCAAGGGTCCTCGCTCCTCGCATGGGAGATTCGATTCAGCGTAAAGTTCGTGGTAATCACCATCGGCTTCCCGTTCTTATAACGGCCATCGACAACCGTGAACACGTGCTCCATCATGTACTCCGTGCAGCGCTGCGTGCCGAGGTCTTCAATGAGCAGCAGGTCCGTGCCCAGAATCCGGTCGAGATTTCTTCTCCGGTCCTCGAAGGACGATTCCATGGTGGACACGATGTAACCGATATCTGTCTGCAACGCGCTAAACCCGAGGTCGATGACAGCGTTGGCGATGCAGGAGGACATGAACGACTTGCCGGTCCCCACGTCTCCCCAGAGCAGAAGGCCGTTCGGGTCCTGCCTGTCGAAGGTCGCAGCAAATCTCTGGCAGGCAGATGACTGAAACGGGTTGCGCCCATCGTCCTTCTGGAAGGTGCAGACCTTGTAGAACCCGCTGTTCGGGAAACATTCGTTGCGAAGCCGCTCCGCCCTCTCGGCGAGGGCCTTACGCTTCTCCTGCTCCTCCCGCTCCCGCTCCCTCCTTTTCTCGCAGTCGCAGAGAACATGGACAATGTGTCCTTCCTTTTCATCAAAAATCGGGGGAAGGCGCATTTCCTTCGGCTTCCCGCAGACCCCGCAGATGAGGATGCCGTCCTCGTTCCGAAAATCCGCCCTGCCGGCTGCACCGGCAGCCGTTCCTTCCTTCTCAGTTCCCATACCTGCTGTCCTTTCTGCCGCATCGCCCGACAAGACGCTCAGAGCCGTTCTGTGGGGTTAACCGCCCACGCCATGTGTTTCCCCTCATGTGGGGGAGAAACAGGGCGTCAAATGCGTCCTGACAGGCTCCTGCGGGGTTCTTTTAATAAAGGTCCTCTTCAAGCATCTGCACCGCCTGCTCCCGGCTGCACCCGTACCTGCGCATAATCTCCTCGGGAGTCGGAACACGCGAAGCGGGGGTCCTGCCGCCAGACGGCAGGGATGCACGGGCCGGCTTCTCATGCAGATTCCACGTCTCCGCCAGCTTCTTCCAGTCATCCACCGGCCTGCCGTTCTTAGTGACCCAGCCGCGCTTTTCGTTGACCTCAAAGAACCTCCGCGCATCCACGGAGAGTCCGTGTGAGTGAAAGTACTCCTGAACCTCTTCCAGAGATGGAGCCGTCCTTACAGCTGTAGATGGAGATAGATGTTCTTTTTCTTCATCTTCATCTACATCTGTATGCGTGACGGGAGCGTGACTAACGCGTATGTCACGCGTGACACCCCTCTGAGCTGGGGAAATGCTGCCTGTCTCCATCTTTCCTCCACAATTTGCTGCACACGACTCCACTATTTCTTCATGCCCTGCCTTCATCGTTTCTTCACTGTCCGCCGGTCTCGGCTGGGTCTCCCCAAGGAGCAGCTCGCCTTCGTCGTTTCGGGGAAGCCCCTGCCCAATCATCAGCTCTCCGCCCATAAGCTGCTCGCGCTGCTTCTCTCGGAAGCGGCGCTGCCGCTCGCGGTCGGCGGCCTTCTTCCGGTCCATCGCTTCGATGTTCTGGTGCTTTTCCCAGTTCGGCATCGTGATGGTGTCGTTGATGATTTCAATCATGCCGTACTGCTCGAAGGTGGCAAGCGCAAGGCGGATGGTGTTCAGCGGCCGGCGGAATATCGCAGCCAGCATCTCGTCCGTGTAGGGAATCCGGTCGTTCATGAGAAAGATGCCGTCGGTGCAGTGCTTTCCAGCAAGGCAGAGGAGCTTGAACCAGATGACGAGTATCGAGTCGTGCTCTGGAAGGGTCTCAATGAGCAGAATCTTCTCGTCATCAAAGATATTGGTCGAAAGCTTTATCCATTTCATGCCAGCCATCTCGTTTGTCCTTTCTGCTAGATGCGGGGCAATCTATCGTGCTTGTATGCTACTTTACTAGGTTGCTACTATACTATCTTTCTACACGCAAACCGGGCATGGTTTCCAGTTCACAGTTCCTTCATCGCCCATAAGTGACACGTGAAAAGCGTCCTCCGTGCCAGCCAGGACGAAAACTTGCGTCTGTGAAGACGGTGCGTTATAGTAGGCAGCGTCCTTTCTGCTTGGAACTGTGTTCCGGGGCAGACAAGAAAAGGCCAGCCTTCCCGGCTGGCCTTTTCACGTTGCGTCTGTTTTCCCCTTACGAAACCTATTGCAAATCTGACGCCCCGTCTCCCATGCCCGCCTTCCTGTCGACAGGCGGTTTTCTGCGGAAGGCATCGCAGCGCTTCTTCGCATCCTCCGGCGTGGACTCCGAAAGGACAACCGGCGGCTGGCTTCCTCTAGCCAAGCCTGAAACAGCTCAAGGTCAAGCTCCTGCCATCCGCATCCGACCGCCTGCACCACAATTTCCCCGATAGTGTTCTGGAAGGCCGTCTTCCACTTTCTCTCCCTCTCCCGCTCCTTTCGGAGAAGGGCTTTCCTGCGGGCTTCGAGCCGAACGATTTCATCCTTCTTCTTTTCTATCTTCTCGTCGTAATCAGAAATTGTGGCCATAAGAATCCTTTCTCTCATCCGGGACCACCTGCTATTTTGCCATTGACGCTCGCAGTTTCCAACCCTTCCGACGGCCTTCGAGTTTTGTTTGGAACTCTACGGCCATCGAAAGCATTGAAAACTGCTTCAAGCGGCGGACAGTCCTTCTCCTCGGCAGGAACCTCTTGGCGGGCGTGTAGAGGATGTGGATGTTACTGCCTTTCTATTTTACAAGAATGGTAGTTTGCTATATTTGTAGTATGGAAGTATGGCAAGCGGCTGATAGGAGACATGAATGGCACGCTACGTCTACACTCGCGAGGTTTCTGGCATGGAAGGCAGGTCCGTGATGGATGGCTACCTTGAGTCCACTCTCGAAGAGGACCGGATGGACATGGCCGGAGACCAGATAATGGTCGGCTTCACCGGGAATGGCTATCTTGCGTTCTGGAAGCGTTGCAGAGAACAGGAACTCCATCTGGCGTGGAGCCGAGCCCGTTCGGTCATCACCGACACCTACACCGGCGAGGAAAAGGTCTGGTAGCGGAAGGACGCTGCGGGCGGCAAGGGAGACTGACTATGGAAAACGACCGGGCAACCAACGCGGTTAAGGCAAGGGGCGGGTGCCCGGTGCTTGCCGCCGGGCCAGATTCAGCCGCGTAACATTTCAAGAATTTGCCTTCGGGCGGAAAGGACGAACACAGATGTTCACGATTCTGTTTCTGAACCAGAAGGGCGGCGTCGGGAAAACCACCATCGCCGACGAGCTTGCTTTTGCGCTTGAGCGCCGGGGCAGGACCGTGGCGTTCGTCTCCACCGACCCGCAGGGAGGAAGCGTACACGAAGCTTGTCTGGAACCGGAGCAGGCAGAACAGTGCGACTTCCAAGTAGTAGATACCGCCGGAGTCCTCAAGGACGGAATTCGCGAATGGTGCCGCGATGCGGACCTCATCCTGATTCCGATGCTTCCGAGCACGCGGGACATGGAACCAACCATGCGGACCTACGAGCTGGCGAGGGAATCCGGAACACAGGCGGGCATCTTCCTTTTGATAAACAATTTCTATGTCTTCGGAAGCCTTGACCGCGAGCTGGTGGCGTATCTGGAAGAGGAAGGCATTCCGGTCCTCGCCAAGATTCCACGTGCCGCAGCCCTGTCCCGGGCGGCGGCAGCCGGAAAGTCCGTAGCAGAGTACAACAAACGCTGTCACGCCATCCCCGCACTGGAAGAGCTGGCGGACAAGGTAACGAAGGAAGCGGAGAAGCATCATGAGTAATGCATTTATGGCATCAGCCGAAAAATCCAAGCGAGAGCAGGAGAAAATCAGAAACCGTGGAGAGCGCGGCAGGTCAGACGGAAAGGAAGAAATGAAGGTTCTCAACATCCGCATCCCTGCCGACCTCCATTACAAGGCGAGCCTGCACCGCCTTGAGACCGGCGAGAGCATGACCCAGCTCATCACCCGTCTGTTGAAAAGGGAACTGGGCTAAAGGCTTCGCGCAGAGAGCAGACCCAAGAAAAGGCCGGAGCAAACAAAGCGCCCGGCCTTTTCTGGTTTCCGGCGCTACCGGAAACCCCGCATAAGGGAGGGAGGAAAACGGTGCGGCGGCACACCGTTTTCCTCCCTCCCTTATGCTCTCGCACTGATAGAATATCAGTGCTCACCAGCTGCGCTGCTCTTCGAGTTGCAAGATGTAGGAAGCGTGGCCACAAACTCCACTAAAGTGGAGTTTTGTCCTCCCTTCCATCTTGCTCGCGGAGTGCTTTAGGAGCCTTCCGTGAGTGAAAAGAAACCGCCGATTTTCCGTGGCGGAAAATTCCGGAGTCGGCATTCTGCCCCTCCGGTTTCGTTCATCTAGTAAACGGCGGCGGCACCGTTTGGAAAGTAAGGAGAAGCGATTGGAGAACAGAAAGATATGGCTGAAGGTTCGCGTGACGGAGAAGGAACGAAAAACCATCAAGCGCAAAGCGAGAAAAGCGGGGATGACGGCATCCGATTACGTGCGTCATTCACTCATCCACTCGCGGGACGGGACGATAAACGTCATCGACACCACGCCACTCAGGGATGCCGTTTTCGAGCTGACAAAGCAGGGCGTCAACCTGAACCAGTTTATGAAGTTCCTCAACACCTATGGGGTAAAGGCCTTCGATGCCGAGCGCGCAGAACAAGTATTGAGCCGGGAGTGCGACTTGCTTCTTGCCGTAGAAGACGCACTCTCCGCCTTGCTGCGGGAAGCCGAGAATGGCAACGTATTTATCATGAAAGAAGACGGCGCAATTCCGGCGGAGAAGGATTTCCAGTGAGAGAACCCGGCTCTTGCAGAAAGGGGGTTTGCCGTTGACCATCATCAAACAGACCAGCGTTTCCAGCGGCCGCCATCAGAAGAACCTGCGCAACTACATCAACAACGACAAGAAGGTTCTGCTGCGGGACAGCCAGAACATGGACCTCTGCCCGGACCTGAAACGCTGGGCGTGGTTCATGGACAAAACGCGGGAGAGCTTCGGTCACAACAAGGCATCACGGAAAGGCAAAGACGGAAAGACCGCCAAGAACACGATTCTCTATCACCAGATACTCGGCTTCAATCCCGACGAATGCGACCTCAACGGCGGAACCCTCCGCCCCGAGGACTGCATGCGGTACGCAAAGGAGTACATCTCCACCTACTATCCGCACCAGCAGGTGGTCATGGCCCTTCACAACGAGTTCTGCAAGGCGGACGGGACGCACCGCTACGCCGTCCACATGGTCATCAACCGCAGCGACCTGTCAACCGGAAACCGCCTGAACGAGGGACGCGGGGCGGATGCAAAGCGGGCGCGCGCAAAGCGGATTCGGTCAATGGATGGGGCGTGGAATCTACGGCAGGTGGAGGAGGGTGCAAAGAACTCTACCGTCCACGCAAAGCAGCCATCCAAAGTCGAGCGGGCAATCGCCGCACGCGGCGGTTCCTCCTACAAGACGAACCTGCGCGAACTGTGCCGTCTCGCCGCCACGAAGGCGGAAAGCATCTACGAGTACCGCGAGCAGCTGGAATCATGGGGCGTCGATACGCAGTTCCGGAACGGAAGGCTGTACGCAACCGACCGGGACAACGCCCGCTACTCCTTCTCGATAAAAAAACTCGATGCCCTGCTGGACGAGACGGGGCTTCAAGCAGCCTTCCGCAGCAACCTCGCGAAGGATATACGAGGGAGGGGAGCCAGCGCGGCAAACACGGCGCGGCAGAAGCAGGAAGCGCAGGCACATGTCCGGAACCTCACGAAGCAGTATCTCGGCGAGATACGGCAGGCGTATCAGGAGTACCGCAGGGAGGTCCATGCCATGAAGGGCCGGACCTTGGAGGAAATTCCGAAGCTCAGGCTCAGGCGTCCGCCGGAGGATATCGCAAACGACAGCGAGGTTCGCAGAGACCTGCTTGCCTACTGGCGTGGAGCGGACGAGCTGAGGGCTGAAATGGCAGCCGATACCCCTGTGCGGAAGTCTCAGACAGGGCGCTCCCGTGGCGGTAGCGGACAGGTGGAACAGGGAAGGCAGCGTGGAGGTGCCGCCCGTGACGCCGGGCACAGAAACGACGAGCGAGGATAAGGAGCCACATGGTGTCAAAGACCCACAGGACACAAATGCAACGCCTGCGTGAAGCCCACCCGGAGCTGCAACACCTTCCGGACGCCGTACACAGGATAGCCAGAAGGCAGGAAATGCCCCTCGCCAGCGTCATAGCCGCGAGCGGCATGAGTTCTTCCGGCTTTTATGCCGCAATGAGGAACTGCGAAGACTTCCGCCGTCTTCCGAATCTTGGAACGTTCTTCTCTCTCGCAGACGCACTGGGTGTTTCTCCGGAAAAACTTCTGTCGGAAATGCGCACGCTGGCCGCCGAGGACAGCGCGCAGAACAAAGCAATCGGTTAAGGAGGTCAAAATGGCCATGCAGAGCAGGGAAGCGGCAAACGAGCTTTATCAGGAAGGCTTCGCGGACGCTGCGAACGACGAGAACACCCTTGCGGAAGAGGAGCTGAGCGGCTCCGATATCGTTGGGGCACTCCTGAAGGTGCAGGAGTCTATTGACAGGCAGGCGGAAAAGAACGAACAGACTGCCGAACAGATGCGACAGATGCTCAGCCAGATGAGGGATGTGCTGGATGAGGTGCAGCGCATGCGGAACGATGCGGCAGACAGCACCCGTGTCGCACAGCTCGCCGCGTTAAGCGGCGTCAGCAAGGTGCAGAAGGATGCTGAGGAGCTGACTGTCAAGAGCATCGGTGAGGTAACCGAACGCAACAGGAAATACATCGACACCTTGGTTCTGGAATCCCGCCGCCGCATCGAGCGTCTCGGGATGATAACCCTGCCAGACAGGCTGTTCTACTACGGGAAGTGGACGGTCCTGATACTCGCGCTCTGCCTTCTGGGACACGCCATCTGGCAGATTGTCGCATAAGCTGAAAGCGGGCCAGCCCATCCGGACTGGCCCGCTACTATTCCTCTATCGCTCGTTTGGATGACGCAGGTCTGGTTCCTGCCCCCTGCGCTCTTCGAGCGCGTCTGATGCGGCCCGCGCTTCCGACACCTCACCGTAAAGAGAGATGCCCCGCTCTCCCTGCGGGTCCCTCGGGTTCTCCGGTCCCTTCCGATGGAGGTATTCGAGCACGTCATGCCGCTCGCCTATTTCCGTCAGCGTGGCAGCCTGCGCACACTCGGCGAACCATGGGAACACCTCATGCAACTCGTCTACTACAACATAAGCTTCCATGTACGACATGGGACCCTCGGACTCATAACCGGAATATTGCGAATGGGTAAACCCATGCAATTCCATGAACCCCTTGATATCCGACCATGCCCTCTTGTAAGCGGATTGTGCGTTGTCGGTGGAAGGGTAGTGCTGCTTCAGCAGCTCCACGTCAAGGTCAAAGTGAAACTCTTTTCTGCCGTATTCCATACCGTGGCCTTACTCGGCACACAGAAGGCGCGGGCGGACCCTGCCGATGACGGCAAGGTAGTCCTCTCCCTGTGCGTCCCCCTCGAACGTCACCCAGCTCCTCACGTTCTGCATGACCCATTTCTGCTTGGAGAGGTCGCAGACGGCGGGGCACTGCGCGCGGAAGCCGGAGCGCGCGTCGCGCGCCTGCCACGTTCCGCGCCCGATGCGGACGTTGCCGTACGGCTCCACGAAGGCCCCAACGCGGTCGTAGAGCTCTTCCGCCGTGGTCCCGTGCGCGGCGGCCTTTCTCTCGTCGAACTCGATTGTAAAATGCCAAAGAGATGTCTGCACTGTAGCCATCGCTATACTCCTTTCTTACTATCATTCTTTCTTTCTGTTTTTCTATTATACTATACGCTGCGGAATTTCTCCACGCTTTCTTTTAGCGCGCTTCTACGCGCCATTCTCTCCCGCCCGCAGTATTAACCCCCCGGGATGCGTCAAGCATGGCGGTCGATTCCGTCTTGAGGGAGAGTCCCGGTTCCTCCTCCCGGGAGCGGGGCTGTCGCGGTCCTTTTTCAGCTGTTCCTCATACCGGGTGAAGATGTAGGTGTCGGCCTTATCGGCCTTTCCTGCCGCCTTGAACAGGTAGGCGGGGTCATTCTCCAACGCCTTCATCCATGATTGCAGGTAGGAAACGTGGTTCCGGTAGAAGTCTCCCTCCAACTCCGCATTCTGGATGCCGAGGTCCGAGGAGAGAAACAGGCTTCCGAGTTCCGCTACCAGCTCTTCCTCCGCATACTCCGGGCTTCCGAACCGGACCGAGCACTCCCGGTTCAGGGCCGAGGGGTGCCCCGTGGAATGGGTCATCTCGTGGAGCAGGGTCCGTGTGAAGGACTCGTCAGACCGGAACGTGCCGCGCGGCGCAATCAGGATGCAGTCTTTCCCCGGGGAGTACGCGGCCATGCCGGTATACAGGCTGGACTCGTTGACCGGGCAACGGGAGGAGCGAATCAGGTTCTCGGCAATTCCCGCCGTATAATCCGATTGGTGCTGCGGCCCCTCCGGTGCCGGGGGAATGCCGTCGATATCCCCGGCGTTGAACACGTTCCAGTAGCCGACACAACGAAGGTAATGGCCGACTACCTCATCTTCTCCCGTGTCCTCGTTCTTCCCGGTCAGGGGAAGGTCCTTCCACTTTTCGATAATCGCGGCCTTGGACCCCCTTTTCAGGTGCCACCCTTTGTCGCGAATCTGATTGAACGTGCACCAGCGGTTGTCCTCAATGCCGCGCATGTAACCCACAAAGGCGAGGTGGAGCCGGTTTGAGCCGCGATAGACGGTGCCCGAAACCGGATTCCGTGGGCTGAGGGTCGGAAGATAGGGCGCGGACCATTGAAGGCCGTTCTCTCCCATGTCACGGATGATTTTGCGGACTACCTCCTCTCTGCGGCTGTTGACGATATCCACCGGCGACGGTCTTTCCTGGTTCCTCATAACAATCCTTCCTCCTCATTTCATCGGAAATGCCCGGTAGAAAAACAGCCCCACAGAAACCGTTCTGCGGGGCCAAAAAGAGTTCATGCGTGTCAGAACCCATCGAGTGACGAAATGGCCCGCAGAACGGCTCTCAGCCGCCCGGAAGGGATTCCCGGTTTCAATGGGTTCATGGCGCACTCAAAACAGGCATACTACCTTCATGGCCGCCACGAAGACGAAGTAGACGGCGCAGAAACCTGCGATACCGTAGAACGTGTAGCGCAGGGCGATTCTGCGCACGGCGGGCAGGGACCTGCGGTTGACGATGCAGGCTATCAGCACCCCTATCAGATTCAGAAAGAATCCGAGCACGAAATACCCGGCCTTGATTGCGGGCGTCATCTTGGGAATGCGTATCTCTGCCATGGTTTTCCTCCTTCTACTGCACGGCTAGGAAAAATCATACCCTCCTGCCGCACCGGACTCCTCCTCCTCATCCTCAAAGCCGTCATCCTGCGCGAGTTCGGCGGAGCGGATGCGCTCGATGGCAGGGAGGGTGTAGCCCATAAGCCGGGCAATCTCGTCCTCCTGCATGTCCGGGTGGGCCTTTTGCAGGTAATCAAAGACAGCTATCGCCCTGCGGTTCACGGACTGCGTGATAGCGTCCGAGTAGCAGAGCTGTTCCATGGCGAAGAAACGCTCGCCATTGATGAGGTCTTCTCCCTCGCGCCACAGAAGCTTTTCGCCGTCCTTCTTCAGCCAGACCACATTATCCAGCTCGTCCGGGCCTACCAGAAGGAGGGCGCAGCCGACCTTGCGGAACGCTGACCCCATCCAGCACGGTCTGGGCTGCTTTGCCACCGACCTCGTACCAGTGCTGCGCGAGCACGACGCCCTCCTCTTCCAGCGCACCGAGATAGAGGTTCCAATCCGTGAGCACGTTGATGCCGTTCGCACGGTACGGTTCCGAACAGGTCTGCACGGAGGGGTCAAACTCCTCATAGCGATGGGACTTGTAAAGCACCTCGATTTTCATCGTCCTGCTCCTTCCCGGACCGTCACTTCTTCTTGCCGGCAAAGGCTACCGCAAGTGTGCCGTCCTTCTTCAGGCTGAGCCTGCAATCGAATGTCTTCCCCGCCTTGGACCGGCAGCCTTTCAGGGAGACCGACTTGCCGTCCAGCAGCCCTCCGGCCTGCTTCGGGGTAAGCGTCTTGCCGCAGAAGGGCAGTATCTTGAATCCGCATCCGGAGACCTGCTTCCAAGTCCCGTCCTCCTGCTTTTCGCTTTGGTTTGACGAGCAGGAATATGCCCTGCCGCACTGCACGACCTCCTTCCCGCAGACGGGGCAGCGCCCAACAGAAGTCCGGCTTGCGCCGACGCTCTCTCCCGCATAGGCCGATGCCATGTGGCTGCGGAAGACCTGAATGACGCTGCGCTGCACGGCGTTCACGTCATCGCTCCCCTCCGCGATGCTCTGCTGGATGAGCCACCACCGGGCCGTCACGTCCGCGCCCCGGATTTCCGGCGGCAGCAGGCGGTAGAAGGCCTTCGCCTTATCCGTGGCGTGGACCTTTCCCTTCTGCTCTGCCAGATACCCGCGCTTCTTGAGGTTTTCGATGATGGCCGCCCGTGTTGCCGTGGTCCCGATTCCCCCGTGCTCCCCCTTCTTGCCGTCATCCTTTTTCTTGAGGATGGCTTTAACCTCCGGGTCCGTGACGTACTTGGAGATGGCGGCCATGTCCATGATGAGCGTGCCTTCGGTGTAGGGCTTCGGCGGCGTGGTTTCCTTTGCTCTGACCGTGCAACGGACCCCGCAGAGCTGATGGCTGCCTTCCGGCACCCACAAGGCGTCCGGGTCCGCATCCACGCCCTCCTCCTGCGCGTCCCCTCCGAACGTCTCCCGAAATCCGTAAGAGACAACCCGCTTCGCCGTTGCGGAGAACGTGCCTTCCTCCACCGGGAAGGTGCTCGTACTCAGGTCATAGACCATGGGCGGGAGGAACTGCATCGCGTAGCGCTCCACAATCGCACGGTATACCTTGGACTCGTCCCCGGTCATCCGACTGACCGGCGCATCCGCTTCCTGCGGGATGATGGCGTGGTGCGCCGTCACATTCCCGTCATTGAAGGCCTTGGAGCGGATGCCAAAATCGAGCGCCCAGTCCGTCCCCAGATTCTGCATCGCCTGCGAAAGGACCGCCGGAGCGTCCTGAAAGTGCTCTTCCTTCAGGTACTGTGAATCCGAGCGGTTATAGGTGATGGCCTTGTACTTGTCGCGCAGGTCCTGCGTAATCTGCTGGGTCTTTGCAGCTGCAAACCCATAGCGCTTGGACATGTCCGCGAGCAGGACGGTGAGGTTATAGGGTAGCGGCGGGCATGCCTGCTTCCGCGTGACCGTGGTCTCGAAGGTCAGTTCCCTTCCATCCAGTCTTTCCTTCAACCGGTCCAGCGCTTCCCTTGCGAAGAGATGCTTTTCGTCCCCCAAAAGCTCCCTGCCCGGCTTGAAGCAGAACGTCACGTCTCCCCCGGCATCCCCGCAGTCTCCCTCGGCGGAAAGGACGAAATACTTCCTCTTCGTATGGTGTTCGATGGCATCGTCACGGGCAACGACAAGTCCCATTGTCGGAGTCTGCACGCGCCCCACGGTACAGAGAGTGTGCAGCCGGAGCGTCGCAAGACGGGTCTCGTTTACGCCAAAGCACATATCCGCCATCTGACGGGCGTAGGCAGCCCTTCCAACGCCACGGCAGCCATCGTTCGGCACAAGCTGGCCGAACGCCCGGACGATGTTTTTCTCAATGTTGTCGTTTACGTAGACACGTTCGACCCTGCCCGCGTAGCCCAGATAGTCCAGCAGCTCATCGACAATCAGCTGTCCCTCATCATCCGGGTCACCGGCGGCAATGACGCTGTCCGCCTTTTCCAGAAGTCCGGCGATTCGGTCCACCAGCTCCCTCTTGTCCGGTGCAGGTTCCTTCGGCCAGTCCGGGACCTCAATCGGGAGCGCATCCAGAGACCACGGCTTCCCCCATGCAGGGTTTAACTCCTCCGGCTCCACGAGCTGCAAGAGATGCCCGGCACAGGCGATGACGGTATAGCCATTCCCGGAAATCGGGAGGGGCGCGTTCTCTGAAACGCTTCTCCCGCAGATGGCGCGGGCAATGTCACGGGCAAGCATCGGCTTCTCCGCAATGACGAGCTTATGTTGTGTTGTAGGAAATGAAAAGTTTTGCTTTGTTTTGTTTGGCATTATTGAAATCCTCCTCCTTTTTCTTTACATAATCCCCCAGCGAATGAGCAGGAGGATTATG
>NZ_JBQHUZ010000016.1:0-20812 GCF_052064775.1 Oribacterium sp. HCP28S3_H8
AGATGTGTATAAGAGACAGCGGGCATCGTCCCGGACGATACGAGCGAGTACATGACCAAGATCATGCCCAGGATCCATCACCACGAGAAAGGCCAGAAGCCGCGAATGTGGCTCGAAATCACCACCACCGGAAGCGAGGACACGAATGCAGCGGACAAGTAAATCGGACAACGTTTTCACACCGGTTGAGTCGGAAATGTTCGTCCTCGGCGCGATGATCCAGTCGCGCGATGCTACCGCCGAGATTCTGTCCTCGGGTATGAACCGGCAGATGTTCTACCGCCCGGATCACCAACTCGTTTTCGAGACAATCGAGCAGATGGAAGCGGAGGGGGCGCAGATTGACCCTGTGTTCCTCGCCGACCGGATCAACGCCGCTTCCGGGCGAACGATCGGAGATGTCGCCCAACTGATCTTCGACCTGATCTCAAAGGCCCCAACTCCGATTTCCGCGATGTACCACGCCGAGCGCGTGCGGGCGGGTTACCTACGCCGGGAATCGTACGCCGCCGCGGCGAAGATCAAGCAGCTATCGGAATCGCCCGAAGTCGAACCGATCGAGGTTGTGGAGCAGGCCCGCGCCGAGCTCGACAACCTAGGGACGGTCAGCGTGTCCGATGCCCCGTCAATGGTGGGCGACATGCTCGAAGCGACGCGGGACTACTACCGACAGGACACCGGGCGGATCACATGGTCGGGCTTCGAGTCCCTGGACTCCATCACGGGCGGGCTCAGGGCGGGGCAAATGATCATCGTCGCGGCCCGGCCCGGTATCGGTAAATCGACCCTCGCCCTGGACTTCGCCCGCAACGTCGCCCGCACCGACCGGGCGGCGTTGATGTTCTCCCTAGAAATGAGCAAGCAGGAAGTGACAGCACGGGCGATCAGCGCCGAGTGCTCCATCGACCTCGGGCGGTTCACGCACTCGACGCTGATGGATGATGAAGCGCAGCGGCTCGCGGATCACGCCGACGATATGAGCAACCTTCACTTGTGGGTGGATGATGCGCCGGGGATCACAATGGCGGAGATTCGGGCGAAGGCTCGGCGGTTAGCTCGCGAGCGCCCCCTGGGGTTGATGGTCGTGGACTACATCGGATTGATTAGCGCTGTGGGAAAGGTTGAGTCGCGGCAGATTGAGATTGCGCAGTACAGCCGGGCGCTGAAAATGCTCGCGAAGGAACTGGACTGTCCGGTTGTGGTGGTCGTGCAGTTGTCCCGGCAGGCGGAGATGAATGGCGCGCCGCGGCTGCACCACCTCCGTGAGTCGGGCGCGCTGGAGCAGGACGCGGATAAGGTCCTGTTGCTGTCGCGGAGTGATGGTGGTGATTTGACGGTTGATCTGGCGAAGAACCGCAGTGGTCAGCTGGGAAGCGTGGAGCTTACGCCGGTGCTGCATTACTGCCGGTTCATGGATCAGAAGTGGTCGCCGGGCGGGTATCAGTAGGGCGGTTCGGAAAAAAGTTTAAGTGTTTTTCGTTTTTTACTTGACTTACACCACCATATCACCTATACTATAGTTACAGGTTAAGGGAAAGGCCCGTAACCAACCACCAGAAAGGCAGAAACAATGAGCACCATCATCATCGAAAAGACCACCACCGAGAACCAGACCAACTGGACCGCCGGAGACCACACCCTCACCAAGAACACCTACGACAACGGCAGCGTCGAATGGCGGGTAACCAGCAACTTCAACACCAACTGCACCCTCCACATCGACCTCGCAACCAACGAACTGCGCTACGCAGCAGCCAGCACCACCGCAAAGGTCGAGGACATGGACAAGCTGATCGAAGAACTGCAAAACGTGAAGCAGATCGCCGAAGCCTTCCAGCAGATCATCGCCACCAACTAACCCCTCCACTCACCCCGCCCCCCGGGGCGGGAACACAGTAAGAAGCACACCATGACCATCGAGATCGACAAGTTCGACAACGTCGCAACATTCGAAACCTACGGCTACGTCCTCATTCGCGAAGAGCTAGACCCCGACTACATGGAACCAGGCGAACCGCCGGTCATGTGGCGCATCGCGTGCCGGAACATCGACAACACACGAATCGAGATGACCGTCAAGAACTTCACCAAGACCATCGAGTTCCACATCCTCGACACCCCACTCCAGGACATCGACACACACCTCAATAACGTGCAAATGGTCAAAACCATCGCCCGCATGTTCGAGTCCATCATGCAAGACGACTAACCCCCCATTCATCCCCGCCCCCCCGGGGCGGGACTCCAGAAAGGAAAACATCATGGCCGGTAAGCACCGCGCAGAAGATCGACACACCAGCAGCTACGACTACGAACTGATAGACGACTACTACGACGAACCCGTCACCATCATGGACTGGGTCGTGTTCATCGCCCTAATCATCATCGGCGGCACGTTCGGCTGGTTGCTGTTCCACTGGTTCAGCCCACTGTGGATGAACTAAGAGAGGGAGGACATACCACCATGAGCAAGAAAATCACCACCAAACCCGCTCCCCGCGCGAACGAGCTTCGCGACATCATCGCGGAGATCATCGGACGCGACGAGAACAAGAACGCCCCGGCGAAGGACCTCGCGACGATCATCGTGGGCGAGATGCTGAACGGCCAGTGGGTACGCAACGACCGCGAGCGCGCTATGGCCGCGAACGTTGGCCCGTCGCTGGTCATGACCTATCACCTGGATATGTCCGCAGACGAGTCTACTGGGTCTATCCACTGGACCACCACGAGCCCGAGCGAGTTGCTGGCGATGCTCGCGGAGACGGTTAGCTGGGCGATCAAGGAAGCGGAGGACGAGTTCCACGTCGCTGGCCCGGAGCTGCTGGCGATCCTGGTCGCGGCTATCGCGCACCACCGGGCAGAGGACGAGCGGAATGGGGGCGAGGATGACTAGCCCGCACCCCGCGGAGTCCCGCGCCCGCGACGAGCTCCGCACCGTCCTGATGAACCCGCCAGATGACCCTGGCGTGCTGCGGAGCCGCATGGTGGATGTGTTGAGCGAGTTGTGCCACGCGCCATTCGAGCGGTGGCCGCAGTGCGCCGTCGAGCTCCGACACATCATGCTCGCGCACCCGGAGACGGACAAGACGCAGCGCCCCGCCCGCGAATGGATGTGGAGCCGCTTGTCCACGATCGAGAAGATGCAATACAGGAAGACCAACAAGTTCTAGGAAGGACTGATCACAATGAAACTGCCGAAACTGCCCTATATAACGACCCTCGCGACGATGACGAGCGATAAGCGCGACGAGGACGAGCTGGTTCGGTGGCACGCCGAGCATATCGCCGATGGAATGGCGGTCGGGACCATCGACATGCTGGGTGACGTGTATGCCCGCCTACTGCTGGAGTCGCTGATTTCCACCGGGGTCTACTGGTCGTGGTGGGAGCTGGTGACAATGGAGGACGAGAACACGGTGCGGTTCGAGCTTGTGGACCGGACTGTCGTGGTGACTTTCGAGCGGCTATTTGAGCGGCTCAACGAGATTAGTCTGCCGGGTGAGGGGCGGTTCGTGGACGAGTTTAACCAGCGGTTGACTGACCGGGACTACGAGGGTCTGTATGGGATGTGTTCGGACTCGGCGCAGGCGGATGATGTGCTGCAAATGCTGCTGTTCGGTCGGGAGGTGTTTGCATAATTGTGTGCGTGACCTGCGTGTTTGATGGTCGCGAAAAAATGTCAAAGTTTTTTAAAAAAAGTTGCAAAATAACTTGTACGACATGACTAGATGGTATATACTATAGTTACAGGTTAAGGAAACACCTTAACCACCACCACAGAAAGGACAGCCCACAATGATCACCATGGTTACCAAGACCGGAACCTACCGAGGACACACCCCCTGGACCATCGCCCGCCGACTCCACGGCACCAAAGCACAAATCAAGTGGAGCACCGACCCAAACAACCCAGAACGCGGAACCATCGTTGAGAAGAACGGGGTGAATACCTACACCGTACTCGGAACCATCCTCGACATCACCAACGCCGACGGCACCGATTGGACCATCAACGACCGCATGGCCGAGTTGAAGCTCGACCCAGAAATCGACGATGCGTTCTTCGACACCGCAACCGGCGAAGAAATCATCATCCACTAACCCAAAGCCCCATCCGGGGCGGGCCACCCACAGAAAGGCACCACCATGAAACAAGTCATCGACGGGCTTGTTCAATTCAACCAAGCAATCAAGAAAGCACGGCTCACCGATGGGACCTTCACCCTCCAGGGCTACACCATCACCGACGTGAACCTCGGAGACATCACCATCACCGGCGGCGAGTTTGTCGACTGCACCTTCTACGGAAACGACCTAGCCGACGGCGGGTTCACCCGCACCGCCTTCACCGAATGCCGATTCGAGTTCCTCGGAGCCACCGACGCGGAGATGCGCGAGAACGATTTCAAGGACTGCTACTTCCGGGGGCTCGACGCGCTCCGCGCGGACTTCACCGGAAGTCAGTTTGAGGGCTGCACCCTCCAAACCACCGTGTTCATCAACACGAATCTGGAGAACACCATGTTCTTCGACTGCGAGCTGTACGGCGCGACCATGACCCTCGCGAACCTCAAAAAAGCAGGATTTATCAAGTGCAACTTCCGCAACTCCAGCGCGACGTATGCGAACTTCACGATGACGAACCTCACGGACTCGAACCTGTCCGGACTGTCGTGGTGCGGCTCGGTGCTTTCCAACACGCCCCTGGGCACGGTGTACCTGATGCCGACGGGCCGCGGTCTGGTGGTAGACGCGCTCGGGAAGCACCTCACACTGGACGAGTTCGCGGAACTGACGTTCAAGGAGGAACCGGCGAAAACTGCCGCGGTTGAGGGTATTCACCAGCTCGCCGCAGCACACCACCTGTCGTACGCGGATGATCTCGAAACAACAGTGTCCAAATGGAAGGAGCAGTGATTATGGAAGCCAAGAAGGCCACTCCCGAACAGCCGCCCCATGCCGACATTTGCGCATCACCCAAGTGCCCGAACCACGCCCTACGCGAAGTCGGGTACTGCAAGAAGCACGCCTACCTCCACGGCGCGGTTCACCACAAAGTCTCGCCCGTCATGGCCTGCAACCATATCAACTGGCTACTACAGACCGGCTCGACCCGGACGGGAGTCGCGACCGCATCCGGTCTATCCACCGAGACCGTGGACCGCATCCTCAACGAGAACACCACGGCGATCCAGCAGCGCACACACAACGCGGTCCTGGGAACCCCGCCGAGCCGGTCCATTCAGAAGATCAGCACGTGGCAGCTCGCCCGGCGTATCCGCGCCCTCCGCGCCGCCGGGTGGACGGTCAGCGACATCGCCACCGACAGCGGCCTATCGCTCCCCACGATCCTCCACATCCAGCATGAGAGGTGGCCCACGGTCCAGCGACGCACGGCGATCAGCCTGCGCGACACCTACAGCCGTCTATCGTCCCTCCCGGTGAAGAAACCGCACTACCGCGTCGCGAGACAGGGCTGGGCGCTCCCGATGGAGTGGGACAACATCGACGACCCCAACGAGCACCGCGACCGCCCGCCCCTGGGCGACGACAACCCGGGAAACATCGACAAGACCCGCATCCCGGTGGATGACCAGCTGCTCGCGAAGCTCCGAGAACTCGTCGCACACTACGGCAGCATGGCCGAAGCGGCGCGGCATCTCGGGTGGGACGGGAGCCGGGTCCGTACATACCTTACCGGGCGGGTGAAGTCCATCCAGGAGCGCACGTACATCCGAATCATGAATCACCAACCAGAACAGGAAGACAAGCAATGAGCATCAACCGACACCGAATGGCCACCTACATCACCATCGCTACTACGGCGGCGATTATCGCCGTGAAGGCACAGCCCGGGACCAAGACTCACACAGCATCCGCCGAGCTCGCCACCGCGATGCTCGCGAACGTCATCGCCCGCGCCGTGAAGGCCAGGTGTGGAAAGTGACGTACCTCGACCCTCGCAAACTCCGCGTGCGGTACCGCTCCAGGTTCGCGGTGCACCTCGTGTTCACCATTGCCTTGGCGATCATCGCCGAGACAGTATGCAGCGGTGCCGACCTCCACGATGACCTCAACTTACTAACCATGTTTTCCGCTGGGATGGCTCTCACATCCTGGATAACCCTGAAAGATTTCTCATGAGACCCACAATCCGCCGAGGAGGCTTCGGCCGCTGGACCGTCCACGAACCAGACGGCACCGCCACCAACTTCCGCACCCACGCCCAAGCCATTCACCACTCCGACGAAATCGCCCGCACCATCACCATCACACTCCCGCCGTACCGACCACAGCGCAAGGTCGAAGAGGTCATCGTCACGAGCACCGAATACGGCGGGACCTTCTACGGCCCACGGGAAATAGAACAAATAGACATCACTCCCAGCTCGGTAAAGACCATCGCCCTCGCCCTACTTGCTACTGCTCACCACCAGGAGAGGAACCAGAAATGAATCGTGAAGAAGTGCTTGACATTGTGAAAAGCGCACGAGAGGACAATAAGCTCCCGGACCTGCGCGGCGCTAGCCTGCACTACGCTGACCTGTACGGCGCTGACCTGCGCGGCGCTGACCTGTACGGCGCTGACCTGAGCGGCGCTAACCTGTACGGCGCTGACCTGTACGGCGCTAACCTGCACTACGCTAGATGGGGCGGACTAGAAATCAACCACCTACCCAGCGGCACCCTCCACCTCACCCCCACCCCCGAAGGCTGGCGAATAACCCTCGGCTGCTGGAACGGCACCCCCGACCAACTACGCGACCTCATCGCAAAGGACCAAGGCTGGCCAGAAGCCGAAGGCGACGAAATCACCCGCCGCCGACCCTACATCGAAGCCGCGCTTACCCTATGCGACCTCCACATGCAAGACCACGAAGACATTATCCCCACACTCGCCGAAAAGTGGACAGACAAGGAGAACAACCAATGACCGACAAACAACCCCGCACGCTTGCGGACATGACATCCGAAGAGCTCGAACAATGCCGGGGTATGTGGTGCGACTTATCCATAGAAGCCTGGATCGTGGTTAGTGCCTATTACTCCGAGCAATACAAGCAGACACTGGTGGTGCTGCTTGACCCCGTAGACGGCGAATTGCTAGAAGGCGTGCCCGCAACAGCAGTAACCCCCCGTTTCGATCTGCCCCGTGCTTGGACCCCGGACGGCACGCCCGTGGTGGCCGACCCGGAGGAATACACCGCCGACGGGCGTAGTCGAGTCTATTTCGAGGGCATTGAGAAAGTCGCCTTCCCGCCCGGCACCCGAGTCCGCCGCTGGGTGAGCGACTGGGAGGAAATCGAGTGACTATCTACACCGAGTATCGAGCCACGACGGCGCTTGGTGTCGACCAGGACGGGAACCTCCAGTGGCAGTCGCCGGAGTACTGGCATTGGTACACAGACGAGCAGGAAGCCCGCGAAATCTACGCCGACATCGTAGGCGGACCGTCCGATCGGCTCACGGCGCTCATGTCCCGCCAAGTGACCCCATGGGAGCCAGTAGATGGCCCCATCGCCCCGGACGGCGACCTCATGCCCGCGTACCGCGCCGAGCTGTGGTTGCCCCGCACCCGGGGTGGTCAACCAGAACGCAGCCGGGTAACCATCCCCAAATCCACATACGAAGCCGCCGAAGCATTCAAGGACCTTGCCCACCACCACGGCGACCGTGGGTGGCGCGTCTACGCCCGACTACAGTCGCCCATCACGATCCTCGAGCAGCGCGGCGCTGCGCAGCTCGTACCCCGCCCAGCCGGGCACATCTACAACCTCGCAAAGGATCAATCATGACCATCACACCCAAACAGGCACGCGCACGCCTGGAACAGAAACCGGACGCTAACCGAATCGAGCGCCGCGCCTACCGCACTATCGCCGGGATGCAGTGGGAGTACGCCCCGCAAGCCCACCTCAACGGAGCCTGGAAACACTACACCGGATGGGGCAACCGTAGGCGACCGGAGCCGCCATTCAACACGCCAGCGCACACATTCGAGGTCGGCTGGTTCAACAGCGAAGAAGAAGCGCGACGGATAGCGCCACCGCCAGATTGGGCAGAATACCGCATCGTCCGCAGACTCGTATCCAAACCGGAGGTAGTCGAATGAGCTTCGCAATTTACGGCACGCTCATCGGCATCGGAGCGGGAATCGCAATCGGAACCGCAGCGACCTGGGACGAGCGCCGATCCCGCATCCTACGCATCACCATCACCGCCGCCATAGCCGGGGCTCTAATACTAGGAAGCTTCGGCGGATGCCTGGCATACACGACAGATACACTGCAATGCCCGCCAGGGCAAACCGAGGTGTACGCCGAAGAGAACCCACACGGCCTAAGCGGCTGCGTCCCCAACGACCTACTGAAAGACCTCAAATGACCGCCAACACCGACTGGCTCAACATCATCGCCCACACCTCCCGCATCCTCCACGACATCGTCGAGGGCCACCCCGTGTCCACAGCCGACCTCCACAAGGCCGCAGCCGTATCCGGCTGGATCGCCGAAACCCCACAAGCAGACCAAAACATCGTCGCCGAGTTGTACACAGACAGCACCCCGGAACGCCTCGCAGACTTGGGGCGCGCCTTCCTCGCCCTCGCCCTCAACCGCATGGAAGAGCAGGAAACAGAATGACCATCACGCCAGACCAAGCAAAGACCCTCAGCTGCGACGACTACCCCCGCCCGTGGGAAATCGGCCAAGTGCCCGTCTTCGACCCATGGGATGACTACGAGGATGCCTGGTACGCAGGCCCCGCCATCGTCTACGACGAAGACATCGCACCCCTAGTCGCAGCCGCCCCGGTCATGGCCGAGCAAATCGCCGGAATGCAGTGGGAGTACGGCATCGATCGAGAAAACTTACAGTGCAACCACATCGACCATCCAAACGGATGCCGATTGACGATGTGGTGCCAGAGTCTCGACAGCGCTCGTGACGGAGTCGAGATCGCGCAGCAATCAGACCCTACCGCCCGCATCGTCCGCCGCCTCGTCGGACAACCAGAAGAGACACCACAACCACACCTGCTACAATCACACACAGGTGAGTCCACCAACGCGCTGCAACGCAAGGACCCACCATAAAGGGGCACATCAGAGAGATACCAAGTCCATCACCAAGAACCCCCGCGACAAGGTTCGGCAAAACCTCGCGGGGGTTCACCCATACCCACCCAAAAAAACAACAAACCAAAACAACAAAAAATTAAGATAACATCAAACCATGACAAAACTCGGACACACACAAACCATCCCCACCAACCAACTCCACACCCACCACAAGAACCCACGCCGCGGCGACGTCCAAGCGACCGCCGACTCCCTGCGCGTCAATGGGCAGTTCCGACCCATCGTTGTGAACCGGGGGACGCATACGGGCCGTCCGATGGAGGTGTTGGCTGGGAATCACACGTTAATGGCGGCGCGTGATTTGGCGGAAGAGGGGGTGTCGGACTTCGCGGAGTTGGACTGCTACGTCGTGGACGTGGACGAGGATCAGGCAACGCGGATCGTCCTGGCGGATAACCGCACGGCAGACATTGGCTCGTACGATAACGAGGAGCTGCTGGCCTTGTTGGAAACCCTGGGCGACGAGTTGGACGACGTTGGCTTCGTCCTGGACTACCGTGCTCTCGCGGGCTTCGGCGCGTGGTTGGACGAGAAGTTCGACCACCAGCACCTGAACGACCGGGTGGGCTTCAACCCAACAGCGGAGAACATGACCCGGTTGCTGTACGAGACCGCGCGGAACATGGGGCTCCCCGCCATAGCGGTGTCGTGGTCGGAGACTCCGAAGACGTGAGCGACGTACCGACCGAAGGGAACGCTGTGATGGACTACGACTACATGACCGCAATGCTCGACTGGCTCGACCAGCATCCCGAAGCGAATGTGGAGCGCCTACCCGTGTCGGAAGTGTTCGGCCCGACAATTCAAGGCGAGGGACCGCACGCCGGGCGGACGTGCCACTTCATCCGCCTGGGCGGCTGCAACCTATCCTGCTCGTGGTGCGACACCCCGTATTCGACGGGGCAGCACGGCATCCCGCTTTCAACCGTTCCCCGGGTGATGGTGGACGATGTGGTTGCGCAGATCCCCCACGGAGCGATGGTGGTGCTCACCGGTGGGGAGCCGCTGATGCACGCACGCCGCGCCGGGTTTAGGGCGCTGCTCGTCCGGTTGAAGAATCACGGGTGCGAGGTGCATGTGGAGACGAACGGCACGATTGTTCCCCATGAGCTCGCCCCATTGTTTGACCACATCACCGTGTCCCCGAAGCTCGGCGCTCCGATGCGGAACCAGCACCATAACCCCACCCTCGGGCAGTGGGATACGTGGGAGACCCCGTTCTGCTTCAAGTGGGTTATCGACGTGGGCCGGGACGAGGACGTTCCCGAAGCTGTTACGCGGGCGGTTGATCTGTCGTTAGAGCACGGCTGCGACCGTGGGGATGTGTGGGTCATGCCGGAGGGCGCGACCCCGGAGCTGCTGGCCCGCCGGTTCACCGCGATATGCGACGCAGCAGCCGAGCAGGGAATCAACGTTTCGCACCGACTCCACGCCCTCGCGTGGGGCGACAGCAAAGGACACTAGATTATGCACAGTTACACCGAGGATCAGATCATGGCGGCAGAGTCCGCGATCAGTGGGCTGCTCGCAGCCTTCAACATTGACGAGGGCGACCACACCGACAACACACCGCACCGCGTGGCGAAAGCATGGGCGGATGTGCTCGGCGGGTACACGGAGAACCCGGCGGATCACCTCGCCACGACATTCACCGCCCCCCAGAACCCGGGGCTGGTGGTGGTTCGGAACATCCGCATGCAATCAACCTGTGCCCACCACCTGTTGCCCATCACCGGCACGGCGACGGTCGCGTACCGGCCCCGCCCCGGCGAGCGGGTCGTCGGCCTGTCGAAGATCAACCGACTGGTGGACGGGTACGCGCGTCGGCTCCAAGTCCAAGAGAACATCACCGCGCAAGTCGTGGACGCTATCGCCGATCGGCTGAACCCGCTGTGGGTCGCGTGCGCAATCACCGCCGATTATGGGTGTATGACCCTCCGCGGAGTCCGCGACGAGTGCTCCGACACCATGACGTTCAACGAGTGGGGAGTGCGGGACAGCGCGGATGTGGATGCGTTCTGGGCGGCGCACGTGGGCGGTGGTCGCCGTGGCTAAGAAACGCCCCGGCCCGCGCGTCGGCATGACCGAGGAAGAACGGCTGCAGGAAATCGAAGAGATGCTCCGCCTACGCCGAATGGGCGCGTCCTATGAGGCGATCGGTCGTGAGTTCGGCCTGACCGCTCGGACTGTGTGGGGCAAGATTGACACCTACCTTAAAGAGACACCGAAGCACGAGGCGGCGCAGCTGCGTGTCATCGAGGGCCGGAAGCTAGACCACTACGAGTTGAAACTCCAGGCCGACATCAACAAGGGCGATGTGCCCGCGATTAATACCGCTATCCGCATCTCGGAGCGTCGGTGTCGCATGATGGGGCTGGACATGCCGCAGCAGCATGAAATCACGGTCAGCAAGGAGGAAGAGGCGTTGGCTGATCAGTTGGTCGAGGAGTTCCTGGAGGACTTCCGCCGGGCCGCGCGGGAGGATGAGGAACACGACACGGAGTCGGAGTCGGAGGTGTAACGGTGGTTCGAGAGCCAACCCGGTCGGAGATTCTCGGAGCATTCGACCGGCTAAGTGGAGAAGCGCGGATCATGGCGATGCGCCGCGCCGTCACCGCCCTGCGGAACAAGAACAACCGCATGAGGTTCCGCACGCCCGGCGAGTTGGCTATGAGCGTGGACCGGAAGATGCGACAGACCCCGGCCCTGGAGCTGATCGACAAGGAAATCGCTAAAGCCCTCCGCGATGGTGGTCGGCTGATCATCACCATGCCGCCGCAGGAAGGCAAATCAACCCGCGTGGCAATCTGGACACCCATCTGGGCGCTGATGCGGAACCCCGATTCCCGTATCGTCGTGGCATCGTATGCGGCTTCGCTGGCTCGTCGTAACGCCATGGCTTCGCGTGAGATCATCGCCCAGTACGGTTCGGGGGCTATTGATCCACTGTCGGGCGCGGCGATGCCTGACCGCCTTGGCCTGGCGCTGAACCCGAACCACCGGCAGGCGACATCGTGGTCGGTCCTCGGGGCGCAGGGCGGCGTGTACGCATCCGGCGTGTCCGGTTCCCTGACGGGTAGGGCGGCTGATGTGTTGCTGATTGACGACCCGTTCAAGAACCAGCAACAGGCCGACTCCGCCCGCGAGCGGGAGAAAGTCTGGGAGTGGTGGACTTCGGTGGCGCAGACTCGTCTCGCCCCCGGCGCTGCTGTGATCCTGATCATGTGCATGACGGGGGACACTCCCGTCCTCATGGCGGACGGGAGCGAGCGACCACTGCGGGATATTCGACCGGGTGATGAGGTGGCGACGTATGAGGGGGGACGGTTGACTACCTCCACGGTGAAAAACTGGCGAAACAATGGCCCTGATTCCATCTACCGGATTAGAATGAAATCGGGTGTAGAAGTCCGCGCAAACGCACGGCACCCCTTCCTGACCGTGAAGGACGGCAACGAAACATGGACGAGACTAAGAGACCTGAAGCCGGGCGACATCATCCGGAGGGCTACTGGGGAAAGTGGCGAGGAGTCACCTGCTCCGCAGAAGGGTGTGACAAGCCCGCGAAATGCAAGGGCATGTGCATGTCCCACTACAACCGGAAACGGTGGGCAGACGGACACCGGCCCCCGTCTGCCAACCCGGAATCCCGTAGAGCCGCCCGAGTCAAGCACCGATACGGAATCACTGCCGACGAGTACAACGCACTCCTGCAACAGCAAGGGGGACGGTGCGCGGTCTGCGGCGAGTACCCTACGCCCGGGAACACTCGCGCCCACTGGGACGGGAAGCTGTGCATCGACCACGACCACGAGACCGGTCGAGTCCGTGGCCTGCTCTGCAACGACTGCAACCTCGCCGTCGGGTACGGGAAGTCACCAGACGTCCTCCGACGGTCCGCTGACTACCTACAACGTCACTCCTGACGAGGTGGAGTCCATCACCCCCTGCGGGGTGGAGGACGTGTTCGATGTGCAGATCGACCGGACGGAGAACTTCATCGCCAACGGGCTCGTGAGCCATAACACCCGCTGGCATGAGGACGACCTCGCCGGGCGGTTGATCCAACATGATTTAAGACAGACTCCGGAGAACCGTCTATGGCGGGTGGTGAACATTCCCGCGGTGGCGGAGGAAGGTGTGCCCGATGCGCTCGGTAGACAACCGGGCGAAGCGTTGGTGTCGGCGCGTGGTCGTTCCCGCAGGGACTTCGAGACGATCCGGCGGAGCGTCGGCGAGCGCGTGTGGACAGCCCTATATCAGGGCGTGCCGACCCCCACCACCGGAGGTTTGTTCGCGGCCGAGGATCTGAACAAGCACCGCTGCCAGTCGTCGGACATCATCGGGCGTGTGGTGTCGGTAGACCCCTCGGACTCCGGCACGGGCGACGAAGCGGGCATCCTAATCATGGGCTGGGACGACTACGGCAACGTAATCGTGGAGGAAGACCACTCGGCCCCGATGACCTCGGCGACGTGGTCGAAGGAAGCGGTGTCGCTCGCGATCAGCACCGGGGCGGGCGACATCGTGTACGAGGCGTTCACGGCGGAGGCGACTTACCGGGCGGTGCTGGAGAACGCGTGGCATGATATTCACCGGCAGGCGGAACTGCTCCGCCAGACCGGCGGGGATACCGTCGCGGCTGCTCAACTATGGCATGACGAGGGGCGTGGCGGCGATGGGCTCGGCGCGATGCAGGAAACATTGGGCATTCTCGATTTGGTGCCTGTGGAGGATAGGATGCCGTTCCGGCTGGTTCCGTGGCGAGCCAGGGGCGATAAGACCGCCCGCGCGGCTGGTGCCCGGCAGGCATCGCAAACCGGCAGGCTGCGGATGCTCGGCGAGCACCGCGTGCTGGAGAACCAAATGAGAACATGGCAACAAGGCCAGGCATCACCCGACCGGGTAGATGCGATGGTCAATGGGTACGAACACATCCAGAAAACAATCGGTGTCACCACAAGCATCGCCTTCCCCGGCGAGTGGTAGGTAGGGAGAGATCATGGCGCACTACACGATCGGCTTGTGGGAACAGATGAAGTTCACGGATCTGTCCCCCACGGCGAAGCGTATCGTCGCCGCCGCGTGGATGAACCGTGGCAAACCACTGACCGAGGATGCTCGGCTCACCTCCGCCGACCGGGGGCGGATCGGCAAGATCATGGACGAGGAAGGCTTCGAGGTGCTGCAGGACATCCTCGCCACCACCGACGAGCTCCGTGCGGAGAATAGGCGACTCCGCCGCCGCCTAGCCGACGTTCAACGCGGACTGGTGGGCTGACCGGTGCTGATAGTCTAAGCGTGAGCTACATTCACCCATCATCAGAGGAAGTGACCCCCTATGGCCCACGTCATCATCATCGTGTGCGCCGCACTGCTCGGCGCTCGCATCACCCGGCTAATCACGGCTGACCAGATATTCCAGCCATTCCGAGACTTCGTCCTCCGCCGGTGGGGAGTCGAGTCCCAAGTGACGTACTTCGTCCACTGCCCCTGGTGCGTCGGCGTGTGGGTCGCGATCATCCTCGCCGTCGTCGCGTGGCTCACCGTCCCCGGCGACTGGCCCGTCACCGCGTGGTGGGGCATCCCCGGCATGGCCGCAGGTATGTCGTGGCTCAACGGGTTCACCGCCTACACCGCTAAGGGGGAGTAAGCCGTGGGCATCCTGAACAGTCTCACCGCATCGGTGAAGAAAATGGAAGTCGGAGTGCCGCAAAGCAACAGCAGCGGGTTTCAGGACGATAAGAAAAAGACCGCGTGGCAGGCCGAAGCCTGGGAGATGTATAACACCGTCGGCGAGCTATCGGCGGTGTGTCAGTGGATCGGATCATCCGCCGCCCGGGTGGGCTTGTACGCCGCGGATGTGGACCCCGACACTGGGCGTACCAACTCCCCGTCGGATAACCGCCTGGCTCGGCAGATCGTCCGCGATATCGGCGGCGGTGCGGAGGGAACAGCGGAGCTGCTGCGCCACGCAGCGACGTTGCTCACCGTCGTTGGCGAGTTCTACATCGCGATCATCACCGACGACAACACGGGCGAGGAACAGTGGTTGGTGATCCCCACGAATCACGTGTCGAAAACGATCCGTGGCGAGTGGGAGATCAAGCTGGGCGAGAAGAAGCACATCATCAACGACGACACCGAGTCGTTGTTCAAAGTGTGGATCAAGTCCCCGAACGAGCCGACGGAATCGCGGTCGTCGGTGCGGGCGGCTCTTCCGGTGCTTCGTGAGATCAGGGCGATGGATCGGATCATCGCGGCTGCTGCTCGGTCGCGCGTGTCGGGTAACGGCATTCTGATTGTCCCCGCCGAAGCGGAGCTCCCCCGCCGCCGACCGCCCCGCGCCGCCGACGCGCCGGGGCTTCCCCCACGCCCGGCCATGCCGACCCAAGAGGACGACGCGACCTCGTTCTCGAAGAGTCTTTACACAACAATGAAGTCGGCGCAGGACGACCCGGACTCGCCCGCCGCTGTGACCCCTATCGTGGTGAAGGTTCCGTCGGAGCACGCGGCGCAGTTCCGTCACTTGACGTTGGACACCGGTATCGAAGCGAAGGCGGTGGACACGCGGGAGCGGGCGATCCGCCGCCTAGCGTTGTCGTTGGATGTGCCCCCGGAGGTGCTGCTCGGCATGGGCGACTCGACGCACTGGAACGCTGGCCTGGTGGACGAGTCGGCGCTGCGGCAGCACATTAGCCCGCTTGTGGAGGTCATTTGCGACAGTCTCACCGAGTCGGTGCTGCGCCCGTTCATGCCGGAGGGCGAAGCGGGGAGTGTCGCGGTCGCGGCGGATATGTCCGCGTTGGCGCAGAAGCAGGATAAATCCCAGGCCGCGCTGGATGCGTTCGACCGTGGCGTGTTGTCCGCTGCCGCGCTCCGCCGGGAACTCGGGTTCAGCGAGGACGACGCGGACGACAAGGACTCGGATGTGGCTCGCCGCGCCCTGGCGGAACGGTTGGTGACGAAGGCACCGTCGTTGTTCCCCTACCTCGCGGAGGTGCTGGGCTTCGACCTCCCGCAGAACGTGTTGGACCGTCCGATTAGCTCGAATGTTGGTGCCCCGCTGCGGGCCGTTACGGCGGGGGGTGATCATGGTGGCGCGTAGTCGTTTCAGCGCGGAGCCGAACCGGGGGACTGACGAGCTCGTCGGTATCGTCACCGCTGCTGTGAAGGAGTGGATCGCCACGGTCCGGGAGGATGTGGATATGATCACCGCAGCCGGTGAGGAATGGGCTGGGGAGGTGACGGTGAACGTTATGCCCGCGCTGGGTGCGGAGTTCATCGCCACGGCGGCGGCGGACGCGCCGAACACGGGGTTCGTGTCCCCGGACGTGGCTATCCCCTGGCCGTCGGGTGTGTCCGGCCCGGCGACGGTCGCTGACCTTCTCGCGGAGTTCCCCGCGACGTTCGCGGGTGTGGACCCGTCGCAGATCAGTTTCATCATCGCATCCCCGTCGTGGCGGCACCTGTTCGCGGACTACATGCGCACGACCGAGAACCTCGTGGTGGGAATGCAGGACACGGTGTTCCAGACGATGCAGGGTATCTTGTCGAAGGCTGGGACGGGCGGGAGTTTCGAGCAGCGGGAGCTGGTTAGGCAGTTCCTATCGTGGGATGCCGAAGGGGGCTATGAGGGGTGGATGCGCCGGGCGGAGCGGATCGCCCGGACGGAGCTTCATCAGGCCCGCACGGCGGCGGTTCACGCTTCCGCGACGATGACCGCCGATGCTGGTGTCCCGATGGTGAAAGTGTGGTCGGCGGCTCATGACGAGCGGACGCGGGTTGCACACGCCGAAGCGGACGGGCAGACCCGCCCGGTGGACGAGCCGTTCGAGGTGGGTGGGGAGCTGCTGCGCTACCCCGGCGACCGGGCTAACGGCTCGGCGAAGAACACGATCCAGTGCCGCTGCACCGCGACCTACGTCGAGGATGAAATCGGCGCGGACATACCGTGGGCGACGCGGATCAATAGTATGAGAGACGTAGAGCGACAGATCAGGGAGTTAGATATGGATGCGTTGGCAGCTAGTGGCGCGAAGGGCCTGGAGTGGAAGGGCCGTCTCGCCCCGGTGGGTGAGCCGACCGGTGATGGTCGTATTTTCACGACCGATGGTGAGTTCCGGTTCCGGAAGTTTCCCCTTCCACTGCTGTGGCAGGAAACGACGAGCGAGGGCCACGACTCGTCCCGTATCGTCGGAACCATCGACCGGGGCGAGGTCACCCCGGACGGGTTCACGGCGGAAGGCACAATCTTCTCGGATGAGGATAAGGTCATCGCCCTGCTGGAGAAGGGCGTGATCCGCCCGTCGGTTGATTTGTGCGACATGCTTGCCGACACGTTTGAGGTGGAGGATGGTCCTCGGCTGGAGGTGCATTCGGCGACGATCATGGCGGCGACGTTGGTGGCGAAGCCCGCGTTCGAAAACGTGGGTATTCAACTCACCGGCGACGAGTCGGAGGTGGATACCGACGGCCTGGTCGCGTCGGCTGGTGCGGTGTTGGACCTGCCGAAATATGATTCGGCGGCGTTCGCTGACCCTGGCCTGGACGGGCCGACTCCGATTACCGTCACCCCGGAAGGGCGTGTGTTCGGGCACCTCGCGCTGTGGGATACGTGTCACGTCGGTCAGCCCGGTAAGTGCGTGACCCCGCCCCGTTCGGCGGCTGGGTACGCGCATTTCCACCAGTCCACGGTGCTCACCGATGATGGTCCGGTGGCGGTGGGCCGTCTGACTGTGGGTGGTGGTCATGCTGGTGTGCGCGCTGGTGTGCGTGCCGCTGCGGAGCATTACGACACGACCGGGTCGTGTTGGGCGTTCGTCCGCGCCGGTGAGGACGAGCACGGCATCTGGGTCGCTGGTGAGGTGAATCAGGACGCGCCCGCCGCGAAGCTCCGCGAAGCCGCGACCGCACCCCTATCTGGTGACTGGCGGCGCGTCGGCAACAGCTTGGAGCTCGTCGCTGCCTTGTCCGTGTCCACCCCGGGCTTCCCCGTGCGGCGGGAGTACGTCGCGGATGGTCAAGCCCTGGCGTTGTGCGCGTCCGGGTGGGCTGCTCCCGCTGTCGAGGAATTGTCCCCGGTGGATGCCGCCCGCGTGGCTGCTATGGATGCGGTGCGTGAGGTGTTCGCCGCCCTCCGCGCCGAAGGGAACTCCCCCGGTGAGCTTGCGCACGCGCCGGGGCTCCGCGAACGGTTCAAGGCCGCGCAGGGCGTCATCGGCTTCGACGTGGAGCCGGACGTGCCCGCCCGCTATCAGGCGGTGCGGGACATCATGGAAAGCAAGGAGGACTAACAATGGCTTGTGGAGCATGTGGCAGCGGAGGAAGCTTCACCCCGGCGACGTACACCGTCCGCTCAACCGACGCGGATGGTCAGGTGCAGGAGCAAACATTCCTGTCTAAGACGCAGGCGGTGATGTTCGCGTCGCGGAACGGCGGTGGGGAGATCATCACGAATAGGGGCGAAGCCCGTAGCTAGACTGTGGGAGGTGAGGGGCATGTCGCCCTGTACACTCCCGACGTAGAGGGACGAGAGACCGACAAGGAGACCAGATGAACACGCTGGATGACATTCTCAAGGCCGTGGCGAACATGCCTACCGACCCGGCGGAGATTGACAAGATCATCACCGCCGCTAAGGCGGTCTACGATAAGCTGACCGCCGACGCGGGCGATAACCCTACCGAGGAGCAGGTCGCCGCGTTGGAGAAGCTCGCGGAAGCCGTGACGCAGGCGCGTGCTGCTAAGGCCGAGGCCGCTAAGGCGGATGCCCAGGCCGCTATCCGAGGTCGCCGGGACCGCGCCGCCGCCGCTGCTGCCGCGTTCGCGGATGATAGCGACGAGGGTGGTTCCGACGATTCCGAAGAGTCCGAAGGGGCCGACGGTGAGCAGGACAGCACCGATGATTCCGACGACTCCGACGAGTCCGAGGATGACGACGCGGGCGAGTCCACCAACGAGGATGATTCCGACGACACCGATACTGACGAGAAGGAGTTCGCTGTGAAGCGACGCTACGGCGGAGCCACCGCCGGTTACCGGGGCGAAGCAAAGTCCACCACCCCGTTCACCCTCGACCCCGCCGCGCCGAACTTCAAGTCCGGCGAAGCAACCTTCCTCGACTTCGCGGAAGCGTTCAACGGCATTTCGTCCGGTCGCGCCCTGCGCGCCACGACCGTCGGCCAGCAGACCCAATCTCACTTCGGACACATCCGCCGCGACCTCCCGACCGAACTCGTCGCATCCGACGAGGCGAGCCTGGTCGCCGCGATTGACCACGCCACCGACGAGTCCCGCCTTGACGGCGGTTCCCTCGTCGCGGCTGCTGGATGGTGCGCCCCATCCGAGACCATTTATGATTTCCTGCCCACCCCGGCTGCGGCGAACCTGTTCTCCCTCCCGGAGATCAGCCTGTCCCGCGGTGGTTTGCGCTACCCGGTGGAGCCGGACTTCTCGACGCTGTACGCCACCAACCGCGGCACCATGACCGAAGCGCAGGCGATCAGCGGCCAGACCAAGGACTGCATCGAGATTCCCTGCGCCGAGATGCAGGAAGTCCGCATGGATGTCCTGTGGACGTGTGTCACGTCGAATCTGCTGGCTAACACCGGCTGGCCGGAGCTGACCGCGAAGTTCCTGGAGAACGCCACGAAGGGTCACCTCCACCGCCTATCCGCCGCCCGTCTGGCGAAGGTCATCGCCCTGTCAAAGAAGGTCGCCGTGGGTGTGCCTGCCCTGGGCACCGCGGGCACGGTGCTGAACAGCATCGAGCTCCACGCGGAGACGCTGCGCCAGAAGTTCCGCCTGGGCACCTCCACCCTGGAGGGTGTCGCCCCCGCATGGCTGCGATCCATCCTCCGCGCCGATTTGGCGTACCGCGATGATGTCCTCCCGGAGCGTGTGACTGACCAGATCCTCGACCAGCACTTCGCGGACCGTGGCGTGCGCTTCCAGTGGGTCGATGATTACCAGCCGCTCAACGGCGACCCGGCATCCGCTGGCTACCCCGCCGAGGTGAAGGTGCTGCTGTACCCCGCTGGCACGTTCTTCTCCGCCGTCCAGAACGTCGTGAACCTCGGCGCTATCTACGACAGCACTGGCCTGTCCAAGAACCAGCGCACCGAAATGTTCCTGGAGGATGGTTTCGCCGTGGGCCAGCGTGGCTACGAGTCCCGCGAGCTGACCATCCCCGTCGCGATCAACGGCCAGGTTGGCCTGCGTCACGCGACAAACCCCGCCGTCCCCGCAGAGTAACCTAACCGGATCGTAGAAAGGAGGTGTCGGCATGGCAACAGTTGTGAAGCCGATGCAGTTCGTCGGACGCGCCCCGCTGCCGACCCCGTCGCGATCTGGCCTGTACGCGGTAGCTCAATTCGTGGACGTGGAGCGCCCCGTCATTCACGGGGTGGAGGTCAGCGTCCCATCCATCGGCGGTCATGGTCTATGGCCGGAGCCGTGCAACCCCGGCCAGGGGCCGAAGCACGGCGGTAATTCCGCAACGTTGATGCAGTTCCCCGGTAACGCTGTGTGGGCTGCGGAAGAGTGCGCCGCCGTGGGTCTTTCCGAAGCGGAGTTGTCCGCCCGGGCGGTGGAGAAACTTAAGGCGGTTGAACCCATTTATGTGGAGCGGCATTTCGCCGCGCTGCTCAAAAATCAGCCGAACACCGC
>NZ_JBQHUZ010000017.1:0-18372 GCF_052064775.1 Oribacterium sp. HCP28S3_H8
ACCTCCGGTTAGTTTTTTGTTTGAGCACTTAAAATTTTACCCAAAGGTACTAGTCATGTCTATTTTTTTATTCGGTTTTAAAAGAATTTGCGCAATTAATTATACGTTATCGATAGGCTTGGACTATCTTTTTCTTAAATTCGTAACTGTATTTAGCCATTAAAATACCGACCTCCAATCGTTAGATGTTTGGTCTAACAATTGGGGGTCGGTACACAAAGGCGGCTGCTTTTTATTTGTTAGATACTTTTTTATCTTTTCTTAAAATACAACAACATACTGAAAAGAATCACAAAGAAATCTCAATGTTATTGTCAACTTTTATATTACTATGCCAAAAACTATATTCGTTAAGTTTCTGTGTCACTCCATTATATACGTCAAGTTCCCCACTTGGATCCCTTAATGTAATTATTAGACAAAACTCTTGGCTCAATTCAAAATTATGAGCCTGAGATTTCAGCTCAGAATAATTTCTATATGTTCCATCCAAATATAAAAACCAATTCTTATCTTCAGTCAGATATTTTTCCTTATTTCCATCTGTTACTTCTGATAAATCAACAGCATATTTCTTAACAGGATAATATTTATCACCGTATTGAATTAATAATCTTTCCATTTTGGCAAATTCACTTTGATTCTTAGTCGCTTGCTTGCGTTTACTATAAAACGATTCAAGCAAAACATTCTTCGCACCTTCTTTACCAACCGGATTTAATATTGTCCTTCTCGTCGTGTTTCTTTCAGTCTTCTCGTCATAAGAGCCAAACTTTAAATTCATATTTGACTGACAGTATTCAAAGCCCTGTGAAGGCTCTAAAACCGAATCATACACTAACGTGGCTATAATTTGACCTGAATAATATCCATCTTTAATTAAACAATCCGGCATAGGAAAGTCTTTAATATCTATATACTGCCCCCTTGCCAAAGTATCCCTTAAAATTAGAGTAACTTCATTCGGTGAGTTATATAATATCTGTGATACAGACGATGGTTTTCCAAATCCTGTGTAATTAGTTCTTTCATTTACAGGCATCCTTATTTCTGCAGGATAATTACATGAATGGATCAACAATGCTTTTATAAGTAACGGGTCAAACTCCTCTTTGATATCGTTGCTGAGTTCTGCCGCTAAGGCAGAAATTCGAGGTGTTGAAAAGCTTGTACCTGATGAATACACTGTGTGTCCACCCATTCCAATAGTAAGATTGCCAGTTTGTTCAATACCTCCTCTTCCATCAGTTTTTGCATTTCCGCCATAATGAACCAAATCAGGCTTAACAATATATGCTGGACCAGGCCCAATCCTCGTAAAGGGAGAAGGTGTATTTTCTTCGGAAAGATCATTTGGTTCAGATGACTGTGCAATAGACCCCACAACTAACGATCTTACAGAATCTGCGCCTTCATGAAGATGTCCAACAGGATTTCCAAATGCAAAATTTGTACAATTTCCAGCTGATTTACAAATCAATACGTTACATTCATCCTGTAAACTATCTAACGCAACAGCGAAATCCGAAAATGAATCAGGATTTATTTCTCTTGTAATACTGATAGAAAGATTCCATATTTTAATTACTTTGCAATAACGCCTTACAATTTCTTGAATATTTGCTATCAAATCGTCTTCATCAAATGATTCTTTATCAGTATCCGGAAAAACGGTTGCATCAAAAACCTTAACATGACTATTTCCGACATATTCCTTACCTTCCAGTTTATCTCCATATGCAATAATACTAGCCACCTTTGTTCCATGAGATGGCGTTACTACGTTTTTCGGATAAGGGGATGCTGCTCCCGCAATCCATGGCTCAAGATATTTATTACGTTCTATACCATTATCTAGGACGCCTACAATTGCATATGTTTCAAAGTCTTTTGGATACATTACTGAAAATTCAGTTCCAGACTCTAAACTATCTAAATCCAAAAAAACTTTAGGCATAGGAATAATTTCTTCTGTCAAATCAAATATTTCTGAACTCATCAGTGTATCTACAACCGCTGAATCAGCTTTTATCAACTTATATACATCTAAGTCAGGAGAATACTTTGTCTTTTTATATTTAATTTGTTTTTCTATTAAATAGTTTTCAAAACGTCTAGCATATGCATTATTCAGTGCATAATCTTGAAAATTGATCAATTTAATCTTATAGTCTTCAACAGTTGAACTTCTGACTAACGTTGGCTTAAATTCACCAATTTCTTCAATACAAGATATTTCATATGCATATTTCTGTGGCTGTGTAATCCTCTTTTTTATTTCTAAGGCTTCCTCTTCTCCAGAAATCATTATTTTAATTGTTCTTTCATTGCACAATCCAATAACATTATTTCTTCCATTCCCCGAAAAAAGTGTATTTATTTTTCCTCGATGGCTCTTTGCTAATGCATCTGGATTTAAAATTGCAGTAATTACTGAAGGAACATCATTGTCTTTATGCGCAATACTATCTATAATCTCATCGAATTCTACGCAAAGCATTTCTGCCCTATTTACTAATTCATCTCCGGAAAGAACGAATGAGGGCAATGTTTTATTACCACAACCTTCAACTCTCATGTTATCTTCTTCTCTTTTGGCAAAAAACTTAATCGGTAGTCTTCTTTCCACTTCCTTCACCCCTTATTCTTTTTGATATTGATTGAATCTTTCTCAAAGGGAATCCATACCCCTGTAGTTCCCTATGTGTCATATCATTTCTAATTAAGAATTCTATGAAATCATCTTCATTGGAATTACTGTGATGTAAGAATAAATATGTCTCACGAAATAGGTCCAGTAAATCGACATCTTTTTTGTCATGCACAATTGCTTCCATCATACTGTTTGTAACAACCGTTTTTATATCTGAATAGCTAAGTCCATTCATAGAACTTGAAAGGTTCTTAAGTTTTTTTTCACTTGAAATAATGTCCGAGGCTTTTCCTTTTAAAAGAATTTTTAGGTAATCACTGATTTCATGCTCATCAGGCTTATCAATCAACAATACCCTATTAAATCTTCTCCAGACAGCTGGGTCTAATAATTCATGGTGATTCGTCGCCGCTATTATTATACTGTTTGGACTAAACATATCTATATTCTGAAGCAAACTATTTACAACTCTTTTTAGTTCTCCCATTTCATTTTTATCGTCTCGTAATTTAGCTATTACATCAAATTCATCTAAAAACAGAACACATTCTTGTCTCGATGCATAATCAAATATTTTTCTAATATTTTTTGCCGTACTACCTAATAATGAAGAAATCATTCCATCTAATCTTGCTGTCACCAGTGGCAAACCTGTCTTCATTGCAATGTAGCTTGCAATTGTTGTTTTCCCGCATCCAGGTGGTCCATACAAAAGTAAGCTCTTAGATGTATCAATTCCAGCAGCCATAATTGCATCTCTTTTTTTATATATTGTAATAAAGTCTTCTATTTCTTTTTCAATAGAAGGATTTAATTTTAGATCTTCTTTATTTATTGTGGGAACACTGACATCTACTATTTCCATCCTACTCTCACCATCTACCGGTTTTGAAGATAATGAGTCCAAGGATGTCATACCAACTCTTTTGCTTAAAAGTGTTTTTGCTATCTTATTTCCAAATTGGGTGTCTCCAGATTCAATCAGATTTCCCGATAAAGTTTTCGCATAATTATATACTTTTTCACGGTCACCAGCTAAACCGCCTTCTATAATCTTTATTATTTCTGTGTACATAAGCATTCCTCCTGTGATTATTGTACGTTACATGTTATCATACGTCAATCTTTTGTTATCAGTATGTGCATTTTTGTTATCAGTACGATCATTCCATCAGCATAACAAGCTTGATATGTTCCACTGCAGCCGTCTTTCCTCTCTCTGTCTTCAGGCTTTTTAACAACTGTATAGCCATGAGAATTTCCAGATCATCTTCCTCTTGCTCAGCTTCTGTTCCATTAACTAAGTAATCCATAGAAGTACCAAACTCCTTTGCAAGAACCTGAAGTGTATATTGTCAATAGTTAATCCTCAAAAGAGGGTGCGGACAAAATCCTGGACCACAATAGTGGCTAAGGAGGAGACCGCACATGTATTCTCATGAACAAAGAATAAAAGCAGTTGAATTATATATTCAATACGATCGTAGTGCTGCGTCAGTTATTAATGAACTGGGCTATCCTGATTATAAATCTCTTGTCGCCTGGTACAGGCAGTATACGGAGACGGGCACTCTGGTAAAAGAAGGTGAGTCCTACAAAAAATATACTGTAGAACAGCGTGCTACTGCTGTTAAGCATTATCTTGAACACGGCAAATGTGTTTCGCGGACGGTCCGGGTATTGGGATATCCAAGCCGACCGCTTCTTACACAATGGATAAAAGAGGATGTTCCCGAAGAAACACGTCCTTGCACCAAAGGGCAATCATTGGTACATTTATCAAAAGAACAGAAGGAACAGGTTGCTATCGAATTATGTACCAGCGACGGAAGTGCTCAAGAGATTGCTGATAAATATAACGTCAGCAGATACTCTGTATATAACTGGGCCTGGGATCTTCTCGGGAAAGGAAACATATCACCCATGCCCAAAAAGAAGCCGGATACCACTGCTGATAAACAGGAAACCGTGGATTCTCTCAAGCAAGAAATCGAGCAGCTCCATAATGAAGCGGAAGAACTCAAACGCCAGGTTTATCGGTTGCAGTTGGAAAAAGATGTCCTTGAGAAAGCAGCTGAAATCCTAAAAAAAGATGAGGGCGTCAGTCTCGAAAAGCTGACCAATCGCGAAAAAGCGATCGTGATTGGCGCCCTTCGCAGTAAATACAGCCTTCATGAGCTCCTGGATGTCTTTCATATGGCGAAAAGCAGTTATTACTATTAGCAAGCCGCGCTCAGTGCCCCGGATAAATACGCTGATATCCGAGTAAAGATCCGTACTGTATTCGCTGAATCCTCCAGCAGATACGGCTACCGTCGAATTCATAGCTCTCTCAATAATGAGGAATTGACTGTATCCGAGAAGGTGGTGCGCAGGCTCATGCAGGAAGAGAAGCTTATAGTACCAACTGTTAAGCGTAAGAAGTATAGTTCCTATAAAGGAGAGATAACACCTGTCGTTCCAAACGTGATAGAGCGGGATTTCCACGCCGAGCAGCCAAATGTGAAATGGCTGACAGATATCACAGAGTTTCATATCCCGGCTGGAAAAATATATCTTTCTCCTATTATTGACTGCTTTGACGGACTACCGGTTTCCTGGACAATAGGGACTTCTCCGGATGCCGAACTTGTCAATACCATGCTTGATAACGCCGTCGGAACTCTTAAGAATGGCGAGCATCCGATTATTCATTCCGATCGAGGTGCGCATTACCGTTGGCCAGGCTGGATCGAGAGGATGGAGAACGCGGGACTCACAAGATCAATGTCCAAAAAGGGATGCTCTCCGGACAACTCTGCCTGTGAAGGTTTCTTCGGACGCCTGAAGAACGAAATGTTCTATGGGCAATCTTGGAAAGATATCACCATCGAGGAATTCATAACCATCCTTGATGAATATATGCATTGGTACTCGGAAAAGAGAATCAAGCTCTCTCTTGGAGGAATGAGCCTACTTCAGTATCAAAGGTATCTTGGGCTTATAGCGGCTTGATTCATAGCGGATATTGATTGGTTAATGGTCCAAGGAAATGTCCGCACCCCCTTCCTGGTATTATTAGTTTACAACATACACCTTGCGGATGTAGTCGAAGTCCGGCATACGCTTGGTAGTCTGCGGCGTCGTGTCTTTTGTAAACATCTTCTGTTCCAGGTCAGCGTCAGTAACTGACTCATCAATCGGTCAGGCAATAGACAGTTCGGATGCCCGTCGCTGCACCTTGATGATGGTCTTTCTCGAGACGTGAATACTGCGCTCGATTTCCCGGAGAGACAGTCCTAAGGCAGACAGCCTGAGGATTTCTCGGTATTTGGTCATAAAAAACCTCCTTTAAATGTGAACTCGCATCGGGATTGATGCTTATCCTCATTATAAAAGTGATTCCGTCATGACCGGTACAGCGGTTTCCATCACTCCGGAATAGCGGTTTCCTCAGACCGGACAGGTGGTGTAAAAAGGTCTGTAATCTTCACCTTAGTCCTTTTCAGACCCATCAACGCTCCGGCGAACTTCTGGATCTCCGGTTTTCCAACGGTACTTTTCTTTGTTATTCATATGCTTCAATTCGTTACCAACATTCTTTATTTCACTCGTATTGTCTTTGATAGCTTTCAGTAAATCATCCTGCTCGGTAGCAGTACTAAAAAAAGTCATATAATTTTCAAAATCAACGAAGATATCATCAGAATACTTTTGCCCATTAGCCTGATATGTAACGGTTCCCTCGACAGGTTTCATATTGGGATTGCCTCGAAGTTTGTTACTCCCTATAAAGATGTCGTAGTGTTGTCCAGCGCCAATCAGGCATTCTTTTCCTTTAAGTTTTTCAAGCTGATTCCTAAAAGTCTCTTCTGGTAAACTATCGATAAACTCTTGTGTAAGATTAATCATAGTATGTTGTGCAGTGTATTTTCCTCGATTTACAAAACGCACTATATACCAAGTCTTGCGTTCGTAAAGAAATTCTACATCCAAAATCGGTCTATTATCTTCTGCGTATTGTTTGCGCATCTCTTCCAACTGTTCTTTTGAAGCTTCAGCTGATTTTATATTAGCCCTACAAATAAATATTGTTGCAATAACATAAACAGCAGTAATGGCGATCATTAACCAATCAGTAACATTTGTCATTACAGCTCTCCTTCAACTTCTCTTCAAAATTCTTCTCTCTCGCATAGCGAAATTCCTTTTCCGTATAGCTAATTCCAGCATCCGATCCAGATTCTATTATAGAGCCATATCGCTGTCCCAAAATCAAAACATAATAATCCGAACTATCAATTGTCTCTTGTATGATTTCCCACTGCTCTTCGTCAGCAGCGTTAAACATCTCCATGCCAACTGGGAAATGCATCATTGATAGGATTGCATCCCTTACTTTGCTACGTGCTTCTATCAAATCCTTATAAGTTGACGAAATAAAAATTTGGTATTTCTTTTCCATGTTATATCACTTCCTTACAAGATAGTGTTTTATTCTATAACTCACTGATTATTGTATAGCATATAATTCTCCTATTTCCTGAAGAATCTGTTCTTTCGTTCGTCCCACAAGCCCCAACTGTTTAACATCAATCGTTTCATTTTTCATTCGATCAACAAACTTCTGCATATCCTCATACACGCCACTGGGAGTGGCAATCTTGATTGTAGGGTCAATCAGTTCAGTCAATCGAAAAACATCATTTTTATGCTTCTTAATGTTTTTACTATCAACGTGTTCTCCGGCTTCCTTGCGATCCGTCAAATCCATCCATGCTTTCGCCTTGAACGGAATCAAATATGCAGCGTCCAAAACCGTTACTCCATCAACAGTCACTTTCCCCTGTTTCAAGAATTCATAGTAATCATCATCCAAAAGGATTGCAGATAAACTCGATATGTCCTCATCCATTGGCAGCGGTGTCAATACTGCATCATCTGGAAGTTGAATTGCATCCAGTTTTCTAGTGAACAGTTCAATCATGGCTGGATAACGGTTTGAGGTCGGGTGACTGAACCGATAAAACTGTGGCATACCAGAGCTTTTATTACAATGTTCGTATCCAGCCTGTTTTACATAGTCCCAGAATTTTCTTCCAAAAGCCACATCCACGGCTTCAATAATTAGAACAAGATCAATGTCTTTTGTTGCACGGAAGTCTAAGCCTTCTTCCGTCATCAAGATGTCACACGCAGTTCCACCGATAATTGCATACTGGCTTTCGTTACCCTTGAACCATTCCTTAAAGCTTTCAATCCCTGTTACCATCTATCTTCCTCCACAGATTATTTAACATTTCTTCTACTGCTTCTTCTACCCGTTCATCTGCATCTTCCCTGAGCGATAATGCCAGAGAAAGTTCATCGACCATTTTTTTCTTCGATAATTTTCGTGGGTCATATCTCCACATTTCAACAGCCACCTGTGAATTTGAGTCCTGTAAATCCTTTGTCATACAGTCATTCCACTGAGATATTCTTTCTGAAGCGTAGCACCAAACACCAGGCGCATTGAGCATCGAATACTCCGCCAATGCGGAATATCCGCTCTCCAACAATTCATTCTTTACTTCCTCGCATGGAACGTAGACAGTCCTTTTCACAGGATTGAGCAGAACTTTCTCTGCTTTATAAAACAACTCTTTGGGGGAGTTTTCCGAGAACAGTATCTTCTGTACTCCGATTTTTTTCGATTGCAGCGTTCCCATTTCTTCAAGTTGTTTGGACGCTCTGGAAATAGATGTTGGTGTCAAATCCAAATCTTTTGCAGCTTGACTTGTGGACAGTTCCTTTGCTCCCTTATAAATAAAATAAAGCAACAGCATCTGAGCTGATGGCAAGATTTCTTCTCTGTCGCTCTTTTCTGCATCACAACGTTCCTGCAAATATGCCGCCATAAAGGGCAGATAAATTTGCTTTCCATCCACAATAAATGCTATCTTTTCTCGAAGTAAATACTCTTTCTGCCGTGCAGTGATTTGTTCCAGTACTAAAACCACAGGGCGATCTGCAACCTTTTTCACACGTTCCAGATGCTTTTTTAATGTTTCCACCTGTTCCAATTCGGTTTTAGGGTACAAAAAAACGGCTTTTTGACCACTCAGAGATACTTTCTGTGAATCATACCTTGTACTGATGAAGTTTGGCAAATGCTCTAAAGCTTTATTTTCATACAGCACTTCAATTCCTAAAACCCGCTTCAGGTATTCCACTCTATCGCCTCCATTTATAACTCTTTTTTTGTATTATAACTTGTTTTAAGTTAAGATACAATATTAAGGTTATGATTGGCCAAATTCAACTATTGAAACACCAATATTTTCCAAGCAATTTTGCTCGTGAATTGAAAAAGTAAATTCCAGTGTAGAAGTAAATTCTACTGCAACTTAAAAAGCTTTCTTTTTTTAATATTTCAGATGCAATTCTGTTCTGAGATGCATATAATTAGGATAACTTTTCTGACAAAAACCTAAATTTAGACATGCTTCGTAAGCCGCTGGAAATGCAGTGTGCGAGACTGAATTCCACCAGCCACATTGAAAAAATGTGAAAAGTTTACTTCCAGTCTGACAGCAGATTTTGTCTGGTTAGTTGTTCCGAATCAGCTTAGGCGAGAGTTTGACTTCATCAGGGTCAATGCGCCTAAGCTGTAGTTTTTTTAAGACTTCCCACCGTATGCTTTGTCAGAAACGTTATAGGGTGTACTTCCATTCAGGCTTTTGCGTGGCGTAGAGTTTATGTGGTTCACAATTAGGTTGACGGCCCACTGTGTCAGAAACCCAAAGCTTGTGCCTTTTGGCAAGACCATTCTAAGCAGCGTAGGAACGTTTTCCACGCCGCCTTTCTGGCAGCTCCGCATTGGATCACAGAAGTGTTTGAGGTCGATGTTTCTGGCACAGAAACGGCCGTCATTGATGTACTGGTAACCCCGGGGGTATCAATTTCGCGGACGCACGCACGGAAGGGAGCACTGGTCTCCTGTAGGTACACCTTTTAAGATCATGACCTCCCCCGCCTCGTTATTCTCCTCGTTTTTCTTTTAAGCATTTAAACAATTCATTGAATTTATCCTAGAATTTATCTATAATCAAAATATCAAGGAGGTACTCGTTATGATTATTGACACTGATAGAACTGTTTCGATGACAGAAGCTAATCAGAACTTCTCCAAGGTTGCCCGTATGGCAATGGAATATGGTGACGTCACTATTCTGAAAAACAATAAAGTTTTTCTAACTGTCCACTATGCTCTACAAGATGATTCTGTAAAGGCTGCATCTGATGCAGATGTGCTTGCTTCCTCAGCAAAGCTATTAAAACGAAACAAACACGTTTATGAGGAACTTGCGAAATGAATATGCTGACAAAGCAGCAGATTCTTCTGTTACATACACAACTGATCAGACAATCAGGAGGAACTGATGGCGTTCGTGATGAGGGGATGCTGGATTCAGCAATCAGCCAACCTTTCCAGACCTTTGACAATATGGAGCTTTATCCAGGCATTGTTAACAAAGCCGTCCGCCTTGGATACGGACTGATTACAAATCACCCTTTTGTTGATGGCAACAAACGTATCGGTACACACGCCATGCTTGTGACGTTGGATATCAATGGTATTGAGCTTCAATATCAAGACGAAGATCTGATCCAGCTAATCCTGAAAATTGCATCAGGAAAAGCAGACGATCGTGTCCTTCGAACTTGGGTTCTCGCGCACATCGTATAATGAGTGCATTGACTTAACTTTCCCCTCAGTACCGATACGTCGGATTGTGATCCTCTCGTCCGGTCTTCCTGTCGTAGCACCTCTTACACAGCGCCTGCCAGTTCGATCTGTCCCAGAAGAGCTTCGGATCTCCTCGGTGCGGAACGATGTGGTCCACAACCGTCGCGGGCGTTGCGATGCCATGTCGCAGACACTCCTCGTAGAATGGATGGAGCTGTAAGAACTTCTTGCTCTCCCGTCTCCATCTTGAACCGTACCCTCTAGCCGCAGCTGACCGCATTTCTTCCGGATGCATCCTCTTGTGTATGTATGTTGTAAACTAATAATACCTTCTGGGGGGTGCGGACATTTTCCTGGACCATTTACCAATCAATGTCCTCGGCAGGTCAAACTGCTATTCTAGATTTTCATCTGCTGCAGCACGAGTTTCTTTAGGCAATGCCTATTCCCTGGCGGAAATACTGAGCTAGTCACAAAAAATCTGCTTGAGAATATGCAATAGCTCCATCACGGATTGTCATCTCTGGAATCAGTACCTGATTACCTGTTCTGGCCTCTCCAATAAAATCTTTATGCAGTACAGACTTATTCTTCAATTTCCAAATGGCAATGTCGGATTCTGTGCCAGGCTGCAAGGAGGCAAGACTTAATCTTCCCAACCATCGTGCCGGATTAATGGTAGCACAGTCAAATACCTCCTCCAGTCTCATACCAAGCATCAGATATTTGCTAAGAAGTCTGGGCAGAGAAATCAGCGGGTGTCGATAGTTACCTAAAGGACTATTGTCGCTTGAAATAATGTCTGGCATGAAACCTTCAGATATTGCTGCTTCTGCAACGCGAAATAAAAAGTTACTCCGCCCATTACATGCATCAAAAATCACTCCTCGTTTTCTTGCCTCCACTATCTCCCGCTGAACTTTCCCCTTCTCGTCTAAAATATTCTCGTCCGTTCCTGCATACATATGACAAAAAACATCGCCTGCACGAAGTTCTGAGGCAATTCTGCCCGCAGATACATTCGGATTGTTGACATGGACAACCACCTTCTTTTTCAATTTTTCTGCCAACTTAACGCCTTCTATAACAGGCTCATCTGTTAAACCATACGGATCACAAATTGCATGTCCCTGTCGTATTTTTAACGCCACAATTTCCGGATATCTGTCGCACAGGCTCTCAATTGTTTCAATGTCCCAATCGCCAGGTGTCTGGTTTTCCGGATGTCTGCCAGTAATGAGTCCTTCAGGTGCCACATGCAGCATAGCCAACACCCGTGTTCTTGCTCTGCTGATTACATTTGCATAAAATCCTTGAAAAGCCGCACTTCCCGCTGTCCCAGCATCAATACATGTAGTAACACCATTCGGCAGGCAAAAAGTATCAGCATCACAGGCTCCGTCAGAGCCTCCCGTAAAGCAATGAAGATGAAAATCAATTAACCCAGGAGTTATGATACATCCTGTCGCATCTATGAGAATGTCAGCTATAATTGATCCCGCCGGAACGATACAATGTCCATATACCGCTATATCCCGTGGCACAAAAGTTCCTTCTGTTGGATCATATACAGTTCCATTTTGAATTAAAATTTTATCCATACTCTGTTATCCCACTTAACTACAAAGGGGCTGTCGCAGGAGAATTCCCACAACAGCCCTCCGTCATGTTATGTCACAGTACCAATTTTATAAATTATTTTGCCTCGTCTACAGCCTTCAAGAATGTGTCTACAAGATCACTACCTAGATCTGTACGTACTTTATCATAAACCGGCTGTGCCTTAGCTTGCATCTCTGCCAGAACAGAATCGTCTAATTTAATAATTTGAGAGCCATTATCTTCAATGGTTTTCTTATATCCGATAATAGCCTCATCTGCTGCAGCGCGAGTTTCCTTAAGTGCTTCTTCAGCACATTCATCAATAAGTGCCTTAACATTATCTGGCAGAGAATCATACAATGCCTTATTCATGGTAAAAACCATGATATGACCTAGATGATTTGTCTCAATAATATACGGCTGGACTTCATAGAACTTATTTGCTGTAATATTCATATATGGATTCTCTTCTGCATCAATCACTTTCTGCTGGAGTGAAGAATATACTTCATTAAAATCCATAGTTGTAGTAGCCGCCCCAAGACTTGTCCAGTAAAGCTGATGATACGGGTTATCAATAACACGTATTTTTAATCCAGATAGATCATTCAACGAATGAATCTCCTTGTTAGATGTTAACTCGCGGAAACCAGCATCAGTCATTCCCATCAGATGGATTCCTTTATCCGCTGACGCTTTGTTTAACGCATCAAGCAGTTCTGCATTATCTTCAACCTTTCGCATCATTTCTACATTAGTAAATGCATTTGGTAAATCAAATAATCCATATTGCGGTATTGTGCTAGTCATGCCAGAAGTAATAGTCGTAGAAAACTGTACAGTACCATCCATCAAAGACTGTAACTGCTCTGCATCTCCACCGAGCTGTCCATTTGGGAAAAGATTTAATGTAATCTTGCCTCCAGAACGCGACTCAATATCATTTTTAAATACTTCATAAAATTTGTAATTCAGCGTCGATTCTGCTACATTCATCGCTACATTCCAGGAGTATGTATTCTCAATATCAACGTTGTCCCCTGATGCAGCCGCAGATTCAGAACTTTTCTCTTCAGTAGCTATAGCTGCCGCAGCAGTTGTAGAAGCATTCGTTGCCGGTGCAGAACCACTTCCACATGCAACAAGACCAGAGGCTACCATGGAAGCCAGAATCACGGAAATTAATTTTTTCATAATCATTACCCTTTCTATTTATAGAGAAAGTCAACCTTTCTCAAAATCACAAATATAAATCTCTAGCTTATCTCAACAACACCAGACTGATTGCTGGTATATAGGAAATAAGAATTAAAGCAACCAAGAATGAAATAAGGAATGGCACGCATGCTCTTGCCAATTTCAGTACTGGTACTTTTGTCATTCCTGATGCAACATACAGATTTATGCCCATCGGCGGAGTGACCATTCCGATCGCCAGGTTGCAAGTCATCATAATGCCAAAGTGTACTGGATTCATGCCGATCGCATTCGCTATAGGAAGTAGAATCGGCGTAAGAATCATAATGTTAGGAATATTATCCAGGATCATACCAAAAATCAGAAGGATCACATTCATGATTAAGATGATAACAAGCTTATTTGAGGAAACGCTCAGTATTGCCTTTGATACAATCTGCGGATACTGCATAATTGTAAGACATCTTCCAAATGCCGTTGCTGAAGCAATAATAAAAAGAATGCCTATATATGATTTTGCTCCTTCTGTGAACAAGCCTAGCACATCCTGCAGTTTTATCGTCTTGTAAACAAATAAAGAAACTACCAATGCATAAACAACTGATACTGCAGCCGCTTCTGTTGGAGAACATATACCGCCATAAATAGATCCAAGAATAATAACTGGTGTAAGCAAAGCCGCGAAGCTCTCTTTAAAGACAGCTGCAAATCCTCGTGAATGAAGCTCAGCATAATTTTTCTGAAGCACCAATTTATCTTCGCCTGAATTTCTACAGTGCAAATAGCAGCAAACACACAAACATAAGCCAATAAGGATTCCCGGAAGAATTCCAGCAATAAATAAGTCTGAAGGCGATGTATCTGAAGCGCCTGAATATACAATATAAGAAATGGATGGCGGAATAATCACTCCCAAGCCACCTGCCACTGTGACAATAGCTGTTGAAAAGACAAGATCATAATTTAAACTTGTAAGAAATGGTATACACATTGCTCCGACCGCTGATACCGTTGCAGGTGATGAACCAGAAATTGCTCCATAAAACATGCAAGTAAGAACAACTGCACAAGGAAGGCCTGCGGTTTTATTGCCTATAAAATAGGCAAAAAAATCAAACAGTTTTTTGGATATACCACCTCTGGCCATAATCACACCAGATAGCATAAACAGCGGGACTGCTAACATTGTAAAGCTATTCAGACTTGAAAACATACTCCTGATAGCAGCGTCAACAGTATAAGGTACGCTGGAACTCACCAAATTTGGCAGAAAACTCATTCCTCCAAATACAAGTGCCATAGGAGTTCCGATTGCAATCAGAACAAAGAAAATCAAGAAAAATAATCCCATCGCCATTTTATTATGCCTCCTTATGCCTCATCATCGGAAGATTTAATATGATTACCTGAATACTCCTGATGAGTGCATCTAAAAATCCAAAAACACAAGCAAGGTAAATATAAGCCATGTTAAATCCCATCGTACCATCTGTAGTTCCCGAAGCATACACACTGCAAAAAACACGTATAGATGATATAAACAAAAATCCAAAAAATAATATCTGCATCACTCTGACAATCCAGCAAAACAATGAATTAACCGAGTGCGGTACGATTTGAAGTACAAAATCAACACTGATTCCACTTGATCTTCTGATCCAATGACCTATTGTAAAAAAAGTAGAATAAACAAGGCAATATCTGCATACTGCCTCACTCCAAGTAAGACCGCTTCCCAAAATGTATCGAAGCACCACATTTACCGTAATGAGAACAGATAAAATGATTAAAAAAACTGTTAGAACCAATTCTTCAAAGTGAAGATCCACCCATTTCAAAGCTTTCATTTTCCCCTCCAAATTACAATGAAATCCATTTGATAAACAAATTGTAAATATGTTAAAATATAAAGTAAAGATGATAATATTTATGATAACTAGAAGTGTTACTTCTTTTTTTAGAGCATACTATCCTTTATCGCATTATGATTCAGCCAATATTTTGTAATATTGCTAAACTTTTAATTGATATTGAAACACAATAAAAAATAGGAAAAAGGTACAGAAATGGATTTAAAAATGCTTGAATACATTGTTGCGATAGCAGATCATAAAAGTATTACAAAAGCTGCCAATGATCTGTATATTTCGCAATCCGGCTTAAATCAGCAGTTGATCAAAGAAGAAAAAGAGTTAGGTATCCAACTCTTCCATAGATCTAAAAAAGAAATTTTACCAACACAGGCTGGCAAAATATATATAGAAAATGCACGACGCATATTAAAGATTGCGCAAAACACTTATACCCAAATACATGATTTGGAACACAATCCAGCTGGAAATATCGCTCTTGGATTGCCATTTGAGCATGGCGTTGACATGCTTATTGACATACTTCCAAAATTCAATCAACAATATCCCCATGTGACAATTACAATGATGGAGCAAACTGTTTCAGAAATGAAAAATAAAATTACATCTGATCGTCTGGATATGGCTTTTATCATGCAAAATACACCACCAGATCAGACGTTTGATTATATTAAATTATGTTCAGAAAAACTTGTATTGGGCATTCCGCGACGTATAACTGCTGCTCAATATGCCCCTCAGCACGGGAAGCCAATGCGTACTTTGCCGTTAGAATATGTCAAAGATGAAAACTTCGCATTTATGTTTGCAGGATCTACTATGCGTCAAATTATCGATCCCATGTTTGATAAGGCAGGGATTCATCCAAATATACACTATGAAACTCTAATGAATAATGCATTATTTCGGTTGGTAAACAATGGACTCTGCTGCACCATTATTCCACAATCATATGCACAAAGGACGAATTCCACCGCATGGTTCTATTTGGAAGACGATCCAAAATGGAATTGGTATTTCATTTACTCTAAAACGAGAACTCTCAGCGTCGCTGATAAATATTTGATTTCATTAGCAATCGATTATGGTCACCAAATGGAAATTTATTGGGAGCAATTTGGAATCGGTCGTCCAACAATATTAAATTAACTTTTATCCTTGACCATAAAAGACAACCTTTAATTCATCCTTAGTTTCAAATTAAAATCACCATCTTATATCGACGATTTTAATTTTGCATACGGCGTAGCCACGTGGCCGCTTTTGCGGCCGTGAGTGATCACGGTGCGGAGCGAGTGACCGGCCTTTGTATGTTGTAAACTAATAATAAAAGGTCCAGAGCAAATACGCCAATCCGATTCTACTGATCATCGATGAATGGCTGCTGTTGAAGCCAACCGCATCAGAGAACAGCACGATATACTGGAACTCCTCCATAGGAGACGCAAGAAGTCGTCAACCATCTTTTGTTCTCAGTATGATTACAATGGCTGGTTCGATCAACTTGGAGGCGATGACAGTCCGCTTGCGGAAAAGCGATCCTGGATCGCATCAAGCATGATGCGTACAAGATCAACATCATCCCGACGGACCCGGCGAATTACAGATCCATGCTGCCGTCGGCTTGGCTCCTGCGATATTGATCTTGTGCTAACCGGAAGTCGTGATGTGGGTTGCAAGGCCCCTCATGATGTTCTCTTCATTGTAAAAAAGGCATAAGAAAATAGAATACTCTGTCTTTGGGATCTGGAAGATCAACATCCAAATGCTCCTCAGAAATAGAAATCGCATGAGAAAACAGTTCGTTGATGATGTCATTTACGATTGCCTCCGTAAGATGAAACTTCGGGCGAAGTAACACCGTACGATACTCATCAAGAATTTCACAGGCACCTCACTTTCTGGCATCTGCAATTTCGGCATTGATCTCATCAATCGTCATATCAGAGATTCCGTTTTCTTCCGCAATTCGGCTGGCCCGCTTCATAGCAGAGACACCTTTATTTTCTGAAGTTTTCGCGATTCTCATACTAAAGGGGATCCCCTTATCCCTGACCAGTCTGGAGACACACATTCTAAGATAGGACGGCATATCCAGCCCAAGCTGATCTAAGATTCTTGTAGCCTCGACTCGCTCTGTTTCGTCTGCTCGGAATTGTACAAGTGTGTTTGCCATAGTAAACACCTCCTTTTCTAATTCCATATTAGCACGTAATAAATACAAATGCAGTCAAATGATTACAGAACAATCAGTCCTCGGCTGTCATAAACACTCTCTTCACTTTCATGTCGAATAGCACGATCTAAAGCCATGACAGTAGCAACCGCACCATCGATCTTTTCAGTACTCTTTTCCTTGTCCATCTAAAACGGAAATAGCAGAATTGCTTAGAATACGGAAAGAAGATAAGGAGGGCACAAAATTGCACCGAAGAAGAAAAAAGCTGAAAAGCCTGAAAAATAAGAACACACGCCACCGCCTGGTTTTCTTGTTTTCTTCATTTTACTCATGCAGCTCCAACGGCAGTCCGTCCGGGTCATGGAAGAAAGTCATCTTCTTGCCGGTGTAATCATCCACACGAATTGGCTCACATTCAATTCCTACCTCTGCCAACTCATTCACTGTCTGCTCCACGCTCTCCACACAAAATGCAAGGTGACGCAGCCCACAGGCCTCCGGGCGGTTCACACGCTTCGGCGGGTTTTCTTCTGCAAAAATCTCCAGCTCTGTGTGTTTGTTAACACGCAGAGCCAGCTTCCAATCTTTACGCTCTGGGCGATAGTTTTCTCTAATAATGGGAAAGCCCAGCTTGTTCACATAGAACTCCCTTGCGGCTTCGTAGTCGGATACGATGATCGCGATGTGGTGTATTTTAGATAAGTTCATTTTATGTCACACTCCATTTCTTCTACTTATGTTCTTTTTTTATTTTCATTATAAGCTATACGACAACCTTCAAAAAATACCGTGTGAACTTCTGGAGTTCAGTTTGTCCTCACGGCATTCATTTTTTCTTGGATTATTTTATTTCAGCTTTTCCAGAATCTCGTCCGCACTCATCCCGCTGGCCAGCAGCTTCTTCAGCACTGCTTCGGCTTCACCCCTTCTTAGCTTCTTCAGCGGCCTTAGCATCTGCCTTTGCTTTCTTCGCTTCCAGAGATGCCACTTCTTTTTCGGCCTTTTTCAAAGCAGTTTTCTTCTCTTCCAGGTCAGCCTTCAAAGTGTCGATACCGTCAATATTTTTGCGCAAATTTAGTTTTAACCGATATTCTCTGATTAAAAATCAGAGCCTACACAATTAGTACCTTGATAAATTCATTTAGCCCACATCAGTTAA
>NZ_JBQHUZ010000018.1:0-14791 GCF_052064775.1 Oribacterium sp. HCP28S3_H8
AACTGATGTGGGCTAAATGAATTTATCAAGGTACTAATTGTGTAGGCTCTGATTTTTAATCAGAGAATATCGGTTAAAACTAAATTTGCGCAAAAATATTGACGGTATCGAACGGTGGCGTGTCTCCATTCCGCCAGTTCATATGGGGTAGCAGGTAACGGGGCCAGCAATGGCAGTTCTTCGTCGCGGAAGATTTCATACCGGCTCCCCTCTTTTTTTGGAACGGGCGATGGCTGAAATCTTCCAGTTTCTGCCGAATCGCCTGGTTTAACTCACCGAGGGAAAAGAACTGAGAGTACATAAGTGGCTCTTCTTTGGAGAGACGGCATTCTTCAAGATACTCTGTCCAAAGGAGCTTCTTATTCACTCCGTTTCGAAGAAGCTCTTTGCGGACATGCTCAAAATCGGGCATCCGCTTTGAAGTGGCTGGCTTTGCTTTCACTTCAGGAAAAAGCAACTTGCCTAAGACTGGATCGCTAAGTTTAGGATCCAGAGGCCAGACAAGATTTTGCTCTTTGGCTGCCTTCAGCACCTTGTTGACAGTTGTCTTGGATGCATTGCAGCTAAGGGCAATGTTGGTTTGGCTGAGATTCAATCCGGCAAGCCGGATGATCTCACGATACTTGATCATAATGGTGACCTCCTTCGTAATGAATTTACGCTGCAAAGCGTATGAATTCATTATAAAGGGAATCGGTATCATCTGACCGGAATCACGGTATCCGAATCCCGGAACCGCGGTATCGCCGAAAACGGAACAGTGGTACTGTGGCGCCGGAACGGCGGTTCAGAATCGCCCGGAATACTCATTCCACTTTGGCTCCAGTTGGAGTGGAACTTTGAAATTCAATTCAGCCCTGTGTTACTGTGGAATCATGAAGGTAAGAAAGCGTCTGTAAAAATGAAATTGTGATATACTGGGAGCGGAAGCTCCCTGTGCCGCTCTGATAATCACACACATCTTCGTGGTGAGCAGCAGGCAACGATTTATGATTGGCGAAGATGTGAAAATAACTTGTCGCTTATTGCTTTATTTGGAACTTGGTTGAGTTGCTTGAAGTTAAAGTTCAAAACCGATGGATTTGTCAAAAACATTGAGATTGATGGAGGCGCTGTGATGAACAGTCTGATGGTAACTTATATGTGGGTTCAGATGGGATATCCTACGGGTGTATTTGGGGTTCGTAGCCAACACTTACATGAACAAAACAGCTAAGCGAAGAATAAAGCGTTAATAAACGAAACTACACCTAGAGGCCGTACCTCTGGACCCCGCTAATAGATTATTACAAGCAAGGATGTTTACATATATAGGAGAAGATTAATGGCAGATGATTTCAAATTTGGAACCTAACTTACGCCTGACATGATTTCAAAATTTAATGCTAGTATACAACCGCAAAGAATGATTACAGAAAATTTTGCAGCAGAACAGGACCGTATGATACGTCAGGCTCAAGAAGTGGGCGAGCAAGCATATCAGAATAGAAAACGGATGCAAGAAGCAATGGAGCGCACAGCACATAATACAGATGTGACTAATGAACGTTTAGAAAAGATGATTGACCAGCAATCGTCACATATCGAATTGCTGGAAAAAGAAAATGAAACATTGCAAAAACAATTGGAAACAGGTCAAAAACAGCTAGAAATACTACAGGATATTTTTGCTTCTGGCGAGGATGGAGTTCAGGTTGAAAAAGAACTGATGAACTTGATAAAGAAAGAGATAGACGAGACACACCCTCTTTGGGAATATGTTAAAGATAAGGGCGGAGATATTGCGGTGGCTGGTGCGACAGCTGGAATTCCTGTATTGTATGGTGCTTTTAAGGCATATCTTCTGTCTAAAGGAATTATGCTGCCATAAGATTGCTCCTATACCCAACACTGTGCTATACTTAAACAACTATAAAAGGAATGGGGTTATCACTATGCCCAGAACAAAAGGCAGCAAAAACCGCCCCAAAACTACCCATACTGACTACGCATCTCAGATTGCAGAGAAGCAGGAGGCTATTGCGTCTCTGAATACTGAAATCATCTCCATTACTGCCAACATTGATACTTTGAAGTTTGACTTGAAAGAGAAGAAGTCTGCTTTGAAGAAGGCCGAAGCCGAAGCAGTGCTTAAGAAACTGCTGGCAAGCGGCATGAGTGCGGATGAGATCCTTGAAAGACTGAAATCAACAAGAAAATCAAGAAAAAAATAAATGCCGTGTGGACAAACTGAACCCCAGAAGTTCACACGGTATTTTTTTGAAGGTCGCTGTGTAGTTTATAACGAAAATAAAAGAAATGGAGTGTGACATAAAATGAACTTATCTAAAATACACCACATCGCGATCATCGTATCCGACTACGAAGCCGCAAGGGAATTCTATGTGAACAAGTTGGGCTTTCCCATTATTAGAGAAAACTATCGCCCAGAGCGTAAAGATTGGAAGCTGGATCTGCGTGTTAACAAACACACAGAGCTGGAGATTTTTGCAGAAGAAAACCCGCCGAAGCGAGTGAACCGGCCGGAGGCCTGTGGGCTGCGTCACCTTGCATTTTGTGTGGAGAGCGTGGAGCAGACAGTGAATGAGTTGGCAGAGGTAGGAATTGAATGTGAGCCAATTCGTGTGGATGATTACACCAGCAAGAAGATGACTTTCTTCCATGACCCGGACGGACTGCCGTTGGAGCTGCATGAGTAAAATGAAGAAAACAAGAAAACCAGGCGGTGGCGTGTGTTCTTATTATTCAGGCTTTTCAGCTTTTTTCTTCTTCGGTGCAATTTTGTGTCCTCCTTATCTTCTTTCCGTATTCTAAGCAATTCTGCTATTACCGTTTTAGATGGACAAGGAAAAGAGTACTGAAAAGATCGATGGTGCGGTTGCTACTGTCATGGCTTTAGATCGTGCAATTCGACATGAAAGTGAAGAGAGTGTTTACGACAGCCGAGGACTGATTGTTCTGTAATCATTTGACTGCATTTGCATTTATTACGTGCTAATATGGAATTAGAAAAGGAGGTGTTTACTATGGCAAACACACTTGTACAATTCCGAGCAGACGAAACAGAGCGAGTCGAGGCTACAAGAATCTTAGATCAGCTTGGGCTGGATATGCCGTCCTATCTTAGAATGTGTGTCTCCAGACTGGTCAGGGATAAGGGGATCCCCTTTTTGCATGAGAATCGAGAAAACTCCAGAAAATAAAGGTGTCTCTGCTATGAAGCGGGCCAGCCGAATTGCGGAAGAAAACGGAATCTCTGATATGACGATGGATGAGATCAATGCCGAAATTGCAGATGCCAGAAAGTGAGGCGCCTGTGAAGTATTACGCAGTGATTGATGCAAATGTCCTGGTATCTGCGGCGCTTAAATGGCAATCGGTTCCGGGCAGCATCAACGAACTGTTTTCTCATGCGATTTCTATTTCTGAGGAGCATTTGGATGTTGATCTTCCAGATCCCAAAGACAGAGTATTCTATGAAGTTACGATGCAGGCAAGAAAGGATGAGGACGCGTATCTGGTAACGGGAAACATGAAACACTTTCCAACGAAGCCATATGTTGTAACTCCCAAGCAGATGCTCGATATTATCTTGAATGCATCAAACGATAACGAATAAATCTTTTACACCGGCACTAATCCAATCAGGATTGGTGCTTTTCTTATGCCTTTTTTACAATGAATAGACATCGAGCTAAATGTACAAGATATTTGTCAAGCAAAAGATGAAAACAAAGCTGATAAAAACGATAAAAATGTATTGATTATGCTTTTCTGTTGACAAAAACGCGCGAGATGATATGATGAAATAGAAAGGGAGGGGTTTCAATGAAACATAACATCGTGCGAATCAATAAAATTGTGCTGAGCAATTTTAAGAATGTGAAAAAGGGCATTGTTGAGATGCCTGCATACAGTGGAAAAGAACTGTTTTCAGAAAAGGCGGATGTTTTAGGTCTGTATGGGCAGAACGGATCAGGAAAAACATCTGTTGTTGAGGCTCTTCGCTTTGTGAAAATGCTTTTGAGCGGAGAAGAACTTCCTGCTGATACAAAAGAGTACATTGCTCAAGGCGAAGAAGAGTGCGAAATTGACGTGAGCTTTTCTGTAGCGGAGGAAGTACAAAAAGAAACTGTGAACTACAGTGTGGCTTTAAAAAAAGATGCGGATGGATTTGTGATTTCACATGAACGCATGACAGTTGTTCCGAGAAAAGAGAACATCCGTGCTGTTGAATCCACCTTAATTGATTATCAGTATGATAATGAGGATGTTACGTTTGCACCAGAGTATCGTTATAAGAAGCTGGTTGCAAATGATAAGAAAGTGCGAGTTGCCCTAAATGTTGCACAGGCAATCTCTATCAAATCCCATCAGTCTTTTATTTTCGGAGAAGAGGGATACCGGGTATTTTCTCAGAGCAAGGAAGATGTAATGGGAAAATATAGTGGCCTATTTGCAATATTACAAAAGTATGCTCTGGTGAATTTGTTCGTAATCAACAATGAACACTCTGGCCCAATCAGTATGAATCTGGTACTGCCTGTTGCATTTTATCTGAGAGATGGAGAGCATATTACAACGGGAGATTTGCTCATACGGATTGATGAACCATCCGTTGTGACCCAAAGACAGTTTCGGCTTGCGCTGACAATTATTGATGGTATGAACATTGTACTGAAAAATGTTATCCCAGGCATGGAAGTAGAGGTTCATAACTTCGGAGAGCAGCTGTTGGACAATGGAGATACTGGGTATAAAATTGAATTATTGTCTAAACGCGGAGATATTTCCATTCCGCTTAAATATGAATCAGAGGGTATCGTAAAAATTGTTTCTTTCTTAAATGTTCTGATTTGCGTTTATAACAATCCATCTATGTGTCTGGTAATCGATGAATTGGATTCCGGGGTGTTTGAGTATCTTCTCGGAGAATTACTAGCGGTTTTTTCTGACGGAGGAAAAGGACAACTGATTTTTACCTCACACAATCTGAGAGCATTGGAAATGCTTGGAAAGAAGAGTATTCTGTTCTCAACAACAAATCCTTGTAACCGATATATCCGCCTGCAGAATGTACAGACAAATAATAATCTTCGTGACCTGTATTTGCGTAGCCTGACGCTGGGGGGCCAGAAAGAAGAAATGTATGAAGAAACGGATAGTGTGGCGATTGGTCGCGCCTTCCGTCGTGCAGGAAAGGCGGTGGAAGCTCATGTCGAAAGCTAAGAAAGTTATCTTCGTTATTGTGGAAGGCCCGACCGACGAGTATGCGCTTAGTTCTGTGCTAAAACAAATTTTTTCATCTGCAGAAGTTCATTTCCATGTGATTCATGGAGATATTACAACGGAAGATGCGATTACTGCAAATAATGCGAAAAGTTATGTAGCAAAGCGAATTGCAGCGGAGATGAAAAAGTACGCATATAAAGAAAGCGATATTTTGCAGATTGTTCATTTGATAGATACGGATGGGGCATTTATTCCTGATAATTTGGTAAAGGCCAGAAAGGAAAAAGGCGTTCAGTATTTTGAGGATCACATTGAAACGGGCGAGGTCAAGTATATTCAGGAACGGAATCAAAAGAAAAGCAGTGTAGTGGCTTCTTTGTGCTCCACTGGAAAAATGAAGTCGAGTATCCCTTATTCAATTTACTATTTCTCAAGAAATATGGAACACGTTCTGCATAATGTGGAAACTGAACTGACTGACGATCAAAAAGTAGCCTTGGCCGATGCTTTTGCAGACAGGTATGAAGAGAACCCAATGGATTTCGTTGCCTTCATAGAGTCTGAAGAAGTGGCTGTTCCCGGAGGCTATACACAGACATGGACGTTTATTCGAGAGGGAACTAATTCACTGAATCGCCATAGCAATCTTCGGATTCTTTTTGAACAGGAAAATTTGAAAGGCACAGATTAAAAATGGCATCGTTATAAAGACAGATCGAACTGGCAGGCGCTGTGTAAGAGGTGCCACGACAGGAAGACTGGACGAGAGGATCACAATCCGACGTATCGGTACTGAGGGGAAAGTTAAGTCAATGCACTCATTATACGATGTGTGCGAGAACCCAAGTTCGAAGGACACGATCGTCTGCTTTTCCTGATGCAATTTTCAGGATTAGCTGGATCAGATCTTCGTCTTGATATGGAAGCTCAATACCATTGATATCCAACATCACAAGCATGGCGTGTGTACCGATACGTTTGTTGCCATCAACAAAAGGGTGATTTGTAATCAGTCCGTATCCAAGGCGGACGGCTTTGTCAGCATATTCATTTCGCAAGTTCCTCATAAACGTGTTTGTTTCGTTTTAATAGCTTTGCTGAGGAAGCAAGCACATCTGCATCAGATGCAGCCTTTACAGAATCATCTTGTGGTACATAGTGGACAGTTAGAAAAACTTTGTTGTTTTTCAGAATCGTGACGTCACCATATTCCATTGCCATACGGGCAACCTTGGAGAAGTTCTGATTAGCTTCTGTCATCGAAACAGTTTTATCAGTGTCAATAATCATAATGAGTACCTCCTTGATATTTTGATTATAGATAAATTCTAGGATAAATTCAATGGATTGTTTAAAAGCTTAAAAGAAAAACGAGGCGAATAACGAGGCTGATGGGGTCAGTCCTGATGGAATAAAAACAGCATCAGTCAGGCTAGAAAGGCAATCTTCAGCAAAGAGTCTTAACAGAAGCTGCTGAAATCAGAAGCTCGAAATCACCTACACCAGATCGCCGAAGAAGAATCGGAGCAGGACGTTAACAATCTGATGAAGTCTATCAGAGATGAGGATTGAGGATGAAGGTATTTATTGACAGTAACGTCCTGTTCTCAGCCGCACTTTTTCCCGGAAGCACACCTGCAAGAGCTCTTTACAAGGCACTAACAGATCTCCGAATTGTTTCTCCGGGAGAGTTTCTGAAATAAGGTAATTCGATTCGTTCTGACAAATGCAATCAAAGTGATCGTGAAACGATATACAATATGTTATTATCTCTCGTAGAAGGAATGTAAGGAGGTTGATCGTATGGCAACAAGAACAGCGAATGTCATTGCAAGGGTAGAACCTGATGTCAAAGAAAAGGCAGAAAATATCTTAAAAGGTATGGGTATCCCATCCTCTGTAGCGATCAACATGTTCTACAGACAGATCATTACGGACAATGGCCTTCCGTTTCAACCATCAAAGAATGTGCAGGCTCCGAAGGCACTGAGCGAGATGTCACGTGAAGAGTTCAACGCAAGAATGGCAGAAGGCCTTCGTCAGGCGGATCATGGAGAAGTTTCATCTGTAGAGGATGTTCGCAAGAGGATTATGGGGGAGTTGCATGGGCTCCTATAAGGTTAATATTACAAAGCATGCAGGAAATCATATGCTGATGGCTGGTAAAGAAAACTGTGAAATGATAGAATAAGTAAGGTGCTACCAGAACGGTAGGCGGTTAGCCCTCTACGGAGGGACTGTGACCCTCCGAGTACATAGAGATCCGGAAACGGAAATCCAAGGAAAGGAGGGCTGTACCATGAATATCATCGATTTGATTATGGTGTTGGGCTTTGGCCTGACATGCTTCTCAATCGGATATATGATTGGAAAGGATATCAATGATAAGACACAGAAATAGCCGCCCTGTCCTGAGAAAACAAGCGGCTATTCTGTAATAGTTAAATGTTTATCGGGCTAACCGTCTATCGGTAGCACTATTTTTTGCAACTTAACTATAGCATTTTCAGGGATGGATGTCAAAGCTTGAGGGAGGAAATCAGATGAAAACTATTCTATATGTCTGTGTCGGAGTGATCTGCCTTATTGTAGGATATCTGGTCGGACGGCATAAGAAGTAACTTTAAAACTATAGGTTGAATAGAAGTAAGAGCATCTTCGGATGCTCTTTTTCATGCTCACAAAACTTTATTCATACAGAATTTTCATCATGACATCGCGAAGTGCTTTCGTGGCCTTAGAGTGATAGCGGCCTGGTGGGAGTGCGACAGCGAGCTGAATCGAGGCTCGATCCTCGCCGAGCGAAAAGAATCTGGCGCTCCGAAAATAATGACGTGAGCTGTAATATGTGAAGGCCAGACCCTGACCGGAGGCCCCGAGGCCGGCGGCCATCAGTGCGGAGAGAGACTCGTTGCATGTAATCGGTTGCAATCCATTTCGGCTGAATATGCGTCGCGCTTCCCGCCCCAGAATCGTATTATAGTCACTTAATAAAAATTCATACTGTGCCGCATCTTTAATATCGACATACTGCGGTATATGCGATTGTGAGTTAGAAGAATCGTATGTGTGTGCATAATGTATGATCGGATGATTTTCGCTGGCAATCAGACAGATTTCATCATTCATTACGAAATCGGCCTGGATTCTGGTATCAGACACTGGAAGGACGAGCAGCGCGATGTCAATGTCTCCGCTTATAAGCAGTCGTTCCAGTGCCATGGAGTTTCGCTCTACGATCTGCACCTTTATACCCGGATGATCCAGTTTGAAGGCATTCAGCACGGGTGGAAGCAGGTAAGAGCCGCGAAACTCACTGATGCCCAGAATGACTTTACCGCTCTGTAAATTCTTGAGATCCTGGATTTCATCTTTTGCGCGATGGTACTCAGAGAGTGTGGAGTAGGCATACTTCAGCATGATGTCTCCAGCCTCTGTCAAGCGGATACCTTTATTCGTACGGATAAACAGCTTGGTATCCAGATTGCTTTCCAGGGTCTGCAGGTACTGGCTCAGACTAGACTGTGCCATGTAGAGACGTTCTGCGGCTTTTGAAATGCTTTTTTCCTCTGCAATCGCAATAAGATAATTCAGTTCCTTGATTTCCATACAAATATTCTCCCATTTTATCGTTGATTTCGCATCCGTGCGGATCTGAATGTCTGATATCAGAAAAAAGGTCTGCTTCAGCAGTGGAGGACGGCAACATTGCCCATAGGAATCTGCGCTGAAAATAGAAATCCTTTGCCTCTCTGCCATCGGTTATACCGATGACAAGTATAAAACATTTCCTGTTTTTGCGCTATCAAAAAGTGAATATACTAAAGAGGCTTAAGCAAATTCAACCATGAACGAGGAAAAAGAAATGGGAAAAGTTTCTATGAAGGGTGTGTGCGATATGCATGTACACACGAATCCGGACTTGAGATTGAGAGCGTATGATGATTTCGAGCTGGCTGATGCAGCCGTCCGTGTAGGCGCGAAGGCAATCGTCATAAAATCTCATCTCGGCTTTACAGTGAATCGTGCTTACCTCACGAACCAGTATGTAAAGCGCATGTATGGTGAAAACACCGGTTTTACGATGTATGGCGGCGTCGTGATGAATAAGGTCGTCGGAGGCATTAATCCAGAGGCAGTGGAGAAGGGATTAAAGCTGGGGGCGAAGGAAATCTGGCTGCCGACGCAGTCTGCGAAGCGTCACCTGGAAAGAATGGGACAGGATCCGGCAAATGGAATCGAACTTGTAAGGGACGGAAAAGTTGTTCCGGAACTGCTCGATGTATTTAAGCTGATCAAGGATTACGACGTCGTGCTGGGGACGGCCCATGTATCTCCGGAGGAGGCGTTTGTGGTCGTGGAAGCTGCGAGAGATGCCGGTGTAAAGAAAATCGTCATCACCCATCCGGAGTGGTGGGTCGTAGATATGAGCTTCGAAGATCAGATCCGTCTCGTGAAGGATTATGACGTCATTCTGGAGCGCTGCTATGCACAGAACATGGGCGGTGGAAAGTACAAGAGCAATCTTCAGGAAAATCTGGAGATCATTAAGGCGGTAGGCTACGAACATGTCATGGTGGATACGGACGGTGGGCAGACCGAGAATCCACATTGGGAACTGGCGCTGGAAGAGTACATGCAGTATCTCGTGGATCATGGTATCCCGGAGGAACAGGTCTATCACATGACGAGAACGATTCCATATCGGCTGCTCGGTATCGAATAACAGGAGGTCAGGAGTATGTTAAGTGCAGCAATTATTTTTGCTATTGCATTAGCGATCTTTTTAGGGTACAAAACAAAACTCAACACAGGTCTTTTTTGTATTATCTTTGCGTATGTCATCGGATGTTTCGTTATGGGCATGAAGCCGAAGCAGGTGATTGGTTTCTGGCCGACCAGCACCATGTTCGTCATTCTTTCTGTGTCTCTTTTTTACAATGTTGCCGCCATCAACGGAACGCTGGAAAAGATGTCCGGTGCCCTGCTTTACTCGTGTCGTAAAATACCGGGACTTCTTCCGTTTGCGCTGTTTGCGGTAGCGGTCATTCTGTCTGTGATGGGTGCTACTTTTTTTACCGTATTAGCTTTTCTTGCTCCGATCACACTGGTCATTTGCGATGAATCGAGAATGGATAAGCTTACAGGTGCGGTTGCGATTAACTGCGGAGCTTTAGCCGGTGGTAACTTTCCAACTTCAAATCTCGGCGTCGTTTTCAGAGGACTTGCGGACAGTGCATTTGAAGCTACACCGGAGGTTCCGGCCATCGATACATTTGCTATGGAGATGAAGATTTTTATCTTTGCGGTTATCTTTTCACTTATTCTGATCACTGTTTTTCGTTTCGGCTTTAAAGAGAATCGAAACATCGGAAAGGGCGTTACCTTTAAAAAGCCTGACGCATTCACCGGGGAGCAGAAGACGACCCTGATGCTGATGATCGTCATGATGGTGGTTGTTCTGATCTTCCCACTACTGCAAGTATTGATGCCGGGAAATGATGCAATCAAGTATATCAGTGGTAAGGTGGATGTCGGTTTGGTAGCAATCATTTTTGCTGTAATTGCACTTTATCTGAAACTGGCACCTCAGAAAGAAGCCATCGCAAGAATTCCATGGAATACCATCGTGATGATCGCAGGAGCTGGTATGCTGATTGCGGTTGCAGTTGAGGCAGGCACGATTGATGCATTGTCTACATGGATCGGTTCAAATGTTCCGAAGCCACTCGTACCAATCGCATTTAGTATTGTGGGTGCGTTTATGAGTTTCTTCAGTTCTACAACTGGTGTGGTAGCGCCGGCACTTTTCCCGCTTATTCCATCTTTGGCTGCTTCTACAGGCTTGAGTTCCGCAACTCTGTTTGCATGTACCGTCATCGGTGCACAGTCCAGCGCCATCAGCCCATTCTCTTCAGGTGGATCGCTGATTTTAGGCTCAACCCCGAAGGAGGACGACCGTAATGAACTGTTTAATCGACTTCTTATGGTTGCCGTTCCAATCAGCATCATAGCCGGAGCGCTGTATAATTTTATCATCGCTATCGTTCTTTGATAGAACCGGAAAATTTAAGAAGTTAACGATAATCAATCCCCCTTTCGTTGACCATAACAGAAATCCCGTTGTATTGCCAGTCGGCAAAGCAACGGGATTTCTGTTACTAGGGACGCAGTAGTGGTTGAAGCAAGAATCCCACAACTTTAGTCGTGTGGAGTGTCAATGAGCGATCAATCGTTGAGTAGTTTATCCAGATCTCTCTTGGAATACAGAACGCGGCGTACCTCCATGGTATCATCGATGACAACATAGAAAACGGAAAAGTTTCTGACGTTGATTCTGTAATATGGGTGTGGTCTCATCTTTACGGAACGATATGGAGCAAATGACAACGGCGCTTCCAGGCGTTTGTTTATTGCAGATTCGATATCGTCAACCAGACGATCCGCGGCACTAGGGTTCTGAAGATCGGTTGAGATGTAATCCACGATCTCATTCAGATCTTTCTCAAAAAGGGGAAGAAACGACAGCTTATACTTTTTCACGGATGTGACTCCTTACTCTGGTGAAGACTTCATCTGCAGAGTATCGTTTGTCCGATTTCGCTGCTATTGCATCGGCTTCATCGAGCTTGCGTTCTGTGTCGTCAGTGAGGGCGGAGTACTGTTCGATACTTAAAAGAACCATGGTGCCATAGCCGTTCTTCGTAAGAAAGACAGGTTCATTTGATTCCATGACAGTTTTTTCAAGCTCCGGGAACTTGTTTCTGAGGTCGGAGACAGGGCGAATGTTGATCATAGTGATCCCTCCTTTGCTATCATAATAATATCATAAATATATCAGATTACAAGAAGTAAGAGGGGACGAAGGTCTATACGCCGTCTGCGGCAAAGGCTGGTATAAGTAGTTTCGCCTGTAGAGGATGTTCGCAAGAGGATTATGGGGAGTTGCATGGACTCCTATAAGGTTAATATTACAAAACAAGCAGAAGAATCCATGCGTGATATTGCCTTATATATTGCCCGGAATCTTATGAATGTATCGGCGGCAGTGGAACATGTAGACGCAATGCAAACTTCATCAGATCCTTCCCGGATTGTGTTCCTGAAGAGATTGACTCTGTTGCTACGCGGATCTTTTTGATATAATAATACATATATTTCACTGAACGTATAAAGACTTAGACGTTCCTTGTGATACATGAGCGTCGACAGGAACTTCGATCAACACGCCGTGATACAAAATTATATAAGAAAGAGGAGCTTGCATTCATTATGACTGAATTTGAAAAAAAGAGAAATGCTGTACTGCAGGAAACTGTAATAAAGGGACTTAAGTCCAGAAATATGACAGGTTATTACGCAGAGGATAAAGAAGCAGCACTTAAATTAGCTTTATCCTTGATCCCGGAGGGAAGTCAGATTGCCATGGGCGGATGCACCAGTGCAGTGGAAATCGGCCTGATCGATGCGCTGAAAACCGGTCCGTATCATTACATTGACCGGGCAACCATGGGCGCGCGGGAAGGATTGCTTGCGGCGTATGATTCGGACATTTTCCTTTCCAGCGTCAATGCCATGACGGATGACGGTATCCTCGTGAATATTGATGGCAATGCCAACCGCGTTTCCTGTATCGCACAGGGACCTCGCAAGGTACTTTTTATCGTTGGCATGAATAAAATCTGCAGTGACCTTGACAGTGCCATGAAGCGCGCAAGAAATATTGCAGCACCGCTTAATACGCAGAGATTTGATATCAATACCCCCTGTAGAAAAACCGGTAAATGCTATGATTGCAAGTCCGCAGACACGATTTGCTGCCAGTTCCTGATTACCCGGTTCTCACGGCATGCAGGCAGAATCTCTGTGATCCTGGTAAATGACGACCTTGGATTCTGAGACAGCATTTAAGATTTTATACCACCGGCAGAAATAACCGGTGGTATTTTTAATACGCCAGGCGGGCGCACGTTTTATAGGGCGAAAGTCCTGATCCCCGCTCGGCAGTGGGAAGGGGATAGAAAAAATTTTGGAGAGTATTTTATTGTTTCGGCGTTGGAGAACACTAGCTTTACAATAAAGTTAAATGAAAAGTGTAATTAGCTGCTTTAATAAAGAGGGAGGACCGAGATGGAAGTTTATATTCCACAAAACATTGCACAAGCGGGAAAAGATTATTTGACGCAGAAAGGCTATGCTATTCGTATTGGTACGGACAGCGATGAAGAAACGATGCTTCGTGAAATTGGGCACGCGGACGCTTTGCTGGTGCGTACTGCTAAAATTACAGCCAAGCTAATGGCAGCAGACTCAAATCTAAAAGTGATTGGGCGGCATGGAGTCGGAACAGACAATATAGATTTGGATTACTGCAGAACACATGGGATTCGGGTGACTAATGGTCCATTATCTAACACAGAATCTGTTGCGGAACATACAGTGGCTTTTATTCTTGCTCTTGCTTATCACGTACTGACCTGTGATGACGAGGTGAGAAAGGGCAACTGGGATTACCGCAGCCATGTAAATCATGTGGAATTGTATGGGAAAACAGTGGGTATAGTTGGCTATGGTCGGATTGGTTCTAGTGTGGGGAAGATGCTGCATGACGCTTTCGATATGAAAGTGATTGGATATAGTAGACATATAACCCAAGACAGTGTTCCCAATTATGTGGAGGCAACAAGAGATTTAACCTATCTTTTGCAGAACAGTGACTTTGTCTCCCTTCATGTACCTGGTGGAAAACATACGGAAAATCTGATTGGCAGGAAGGAACTCTCCCTTATGAAACCTAGTGCTTTTCTCATTAACTGCGACAGAGGGTCTGTTGTAGATGAGAGGGCGCTTCATGATACACTAGCAGCAAGAAATATTGCAGGAGCAGCGCTAGACTGCCTTAAGGATGAGCCAGATCCATCACCATTATTATATGATCTTCCAAATATTATTTTTAGCCCACACTGCAGTGCTCATACGAAGGAGAGCTTTGATAGAATGGCAATACATGCTGCGCAAGGCATTGATGATGTCCTGTCTGGTCGTAGGCCTGAGTGGGCAGTCGTTTGATTGAAGAAGCGACGATTGACGGAGAAACCAGATTTGGTTGAAAAGTTATTTTGTATAGAACTCTTATCTAAGGTTTTATAGATATTTAAAATCGCTCCTTGACATGTAAAAGGTGAAGGGTCATGGCTTCTTCGGCTTCAGATGGATGATGGTTTTTCAACGCTTGAAAGATGCGGCGATGTATTTTTATCGTGGTGTCTTTCAGGCGTACTTGTGTCACATGCTCCTGTAATAGTATTCCCTGGTTGATTGCAGGGAAAAAGCTGTGTATGACGAGATTATGAGAACAACCGGCAATATAATTATGAAATGTAATGTCATGCTGAAAATAGCTATCTCCCTTTTGAGCTGCAGTTTCCAAATGATTACATATTTCTTCTCTCAATTGTAATCCGAGATTCCATACCCACTATCTCGGATGAGTATTACAAGTTAATAATTATAGGCGTAAGAGAGGGGTATGGATTCTCTCTTACAAACATGCGAGACC
>NZ_JBQHUZ010000019.1:0-8692 GCF_052064775.1 Oribacterium sp. HCP28S3_H8
ACACTAACAGCAGAAGGGGTATGTTATGTGAAGTAATTGTCGATTTTATTATGGAAAGAGAGGTGATGGAGACGTTTACGTCTCATAATGTATGACTATGCATAAGTTAGTAATTGCGGAAAAGCCATCCGTTGCACAGAGCATTGCCAAGGTGATCGGCGCAAATGAGCGAAAGGATGGGTATCTGGAAGGGAACGGTTATCTGGTAAGCTGGTGCTTCGGACACCTGATTGAGCTTGCGGAACCACAGAATTATGATGATCGGTACAGGACATGGGACATTGAGAGTCTGCCGATTGTGCCGGAGCACTGGAAATATCTTGTCTCTTCCTCAACAAGAAAACAGTACACGCTGCTGAAGAAACTGATGGAGAGAAAGGATGTTGACAGCCTTGTGGAAGCGACCGATGCCGGAAGAGAGGGAGAACTGATCTTCCGGCTTGTCTACAGTCAGACCGGAAGCCGAAAACCATTTGAACGTCTCTGGATTTCATCCATGGAAGATACAGCAATCCAAGAAGGTTTTGAGAAGCTGCAGCCGTCAGCTGCATACGATGCGCTGTATGAGTCAGCTTTATGCCGGGAATGTGCCGACTGGATCGTCGGTATCAACGCAACCCGGCTTTTTTCATGCCTCTATGGAGAAACATTGAATATCGGCCGCGTCATGACACCGACACTCGCCCTGACCGTGGACCGGGAAAAGGATATTTCGTCTTTTGTTCCGGTGCCTTTTTACACCGTGACGCTTCACTTTCCTGAGTTTGATGTGGTGAGCAGACGCTTTGAAACGCAGGATGAGGCAGCGCATCTGATGGATGCCTGTATGCAGGAAAAAGAAGCAGTTGTCGAGAGCGTTGAGAAAAAGCAGAAAAGTGAGAAACCGCCGCTTCTTTTCGATCTTACAAGCCTTCAGCGGGAGGCAAACCGGACGCTCGGTTATACGGCAAAACAGACATTGGATTATCTGCAGAGTCTTTATGAAAAGAAACTGGTGACCTATCCCCGGACAGACAGCCGGTACCTGACGGATGACATGGCAGGGATGCTGCCGGATCTCTGCCATGCAGTCGCAGGAAAATTTGGCTGGAAGGATAAGCTCTCTGTGCATCCGGAACAGGTCATCAACAGCAAAAAGGTCACCGACCATCATGCTGTGATTCCGACAAAGAGCATGGCGGAAAGTAAGCTGGAGGATCTTCCCAGAGGCGAAAAAGAGGTGCTGACACTGGTGGTATCAAGACTTCTCGCTGCTGTAGGGGATCCAATGAAGTATATGGAGACCAGGATGGTTATGAAGTCCGGTGGTGCTGATTTTACCGCCAAAGGAAGAACAGTGCAGGATGCCGGATGGCGGCTCCTGGATCGTTTCTTCAGCCGGAAGAAAGAAAAGGAAGCGGCTGTGCTTCCGGATCTTCAGAAAGGCAATCACCTTACCTTTACAGAAGCGGAATGCAGGGAAGGAAAAACAGAACCGCCAAATCATTACACGGAGAACTCTCTTCTTGCTGCAATGGAAAAGGCTGGCGCGAAGGAGACACCGGACGAAGCGGAAAGAAAGGGACTCGGTACACCGGCAACACGGGCAGCCATTATCGAAAAGCTTGTGTCAAAAGGATTCCTGAACCGTGTCTCCGACAAGAAGGTAAATAACCTGATCCCGACAGAGACCGGGAAAGCGCTGATCCGTGCGGTGCCAGAGAAGATCAAGTCTCCTTCCATGACGGCGGAGTGGGAACAGAAACTTCTGCAGGTGGAGAAAGACCAGCTGCAACCGGAAGAATTCATGGACGAAATAGAAGAGATGGTAAGAGCCATCGTTCAGGAAACAGAAAAACAGGAGAATATCAGAGATATGAATGAAAAGAAAATCATAGGTAAGTGCCCGGTCTGCGGCAGCGACGTGATGGAAACACAGAAGGGCTGGTTCTGCAGCTGTCAGGACTGCCATTTCGGGCTCTGGAGAGACAATGCGTATTTCAAGAAGATCGGGAAAGAACTGACAGAACCAGTTGTTACGGAGCTTCTTTCCGACGGACAGACAAAGCTTGTCGGCTGCACTTCCCAGAGAACGGGTAAGAAGTACAACGCAATCCTTCATATGACGGCGGATGAGAAGCAGCGTCCGTCCTTCCACATGGAATTTGAAAAGAGATCAACATGAATAATGAAAATGTGATAGTCGATGAGCTGGCAGCTGGACTTGATCAGTTTGGTTATGATTTTGATCCTTACGGATATATGGACGAGGTCAGTTCAAGAGAAGAAGGCTTTGCACAGATCAAAGGTGAGCTGCTGAAGGGAAATTTCTCCGGTTACCGGGACTACCTGCAGGAAGTAGTGGAAGAGGAAGGCGAGTTTGCGCCGGAAGCCGCGGATCTGCTTGATCTGATGGATCGATATGAGAAGCAGGGAAAGATCTCTGTACAGCAGAAACAGTCCATACTGGACCGCATCGATGAGATTTCAAAGAACAAGCCGGCCCCTGAAAAAGGAAAGCTGATCTCATCAAAGGAGGAGGTGCGATGAAGAATTATCGTCTTTCGCCTGCTGAGCAGGAAACCATTATTAACTGGGACAATGAGCTGGAGACAGCCAATGTTTACACGTATGACCAGAAACTTGGGAAACGCCTTCTGGAGCTTTCCAGGAAGTACCCAGGTCTCATTGTTCTGAAAGAGAAAGGCAGTCAGCACTGCCTCATGTTTACAGTGCCGAAGAAGTACATCAGCATCCGGCAGCCATACAGCGAGGAACGTAAGAAAAAGCAAAGTATGGCAGCCAAGGAGAGGGTGAAAATGTACGGTTCGCCATTTGAAAAAGCGGAGGAAACCATATGAGCAGAGACATTGTGAAATGGGATGAAGTCAACGGAAAATCAGAGCCCGAGAAGATCGAGGCATTCCTTACGGACAGCACTGATACCTATGCAATCCTGCAGCTTAGCCATGAAGATGAAACGCGGGATGAAAGATTTGAATCTTACAGCAATTTAAGGAGAGCTGGGAAGGAGCCGGACATTGATCACTATGAAGTGATTTATGCGGCACCCTTACTTCCGTATACGGATCAGAATGTCATGCTGGAACAGATGTATGAGAAGTTCAACGTAGACCGGCCGGAGAATTTCCATGGTCACAGCCTTTCAGTCAGTGATGTGGTGATGCTGCGGCAGAGCGGAACTGTCTCTGCACACTATGTGGATTCGGTCGGCTTTACGCCGCTGGAGGGCTTTTATTCCCATAAGAATCATATCCGCACACTGGAAGATATGCTGGAACAGAATGACAATATGCTCGATGGTGTGGTGAATAACCTACCGGACGAAGCGGTCCCCTGCAAATGCGAAAAGAAGAAAGAGTCTGTACTGGATCAGCTGAATGCGATGAAGGAAAAGGAAGCACCACTGTTTATCGGTTTTCCGGAAATGATCGATCGGAACCGGGAATAGGAGGGCAAATGAAATGGAATCAGGATGATCGGATGCTGTTGATGCTGTACGGAGAGAAAAGCCTGTCGGAAACGATTGCTTCCATGAAGAAGGTGAGAAGTTCACTGGAAGAAGACGAAACGGAACTGGACCGGATGCTTGCAAATGTCATTCGAAAGCTTCAGCAGATCTCCGAGAAGGAATATGCTGGAATGAGGATGTGAGAAAATTGAAGAAAGAGGAAGTTATTATCCTTCGGATTTCAGAGGATGATCGGAACAGAATCCACGATAAGATGGAAGAGATCGGTGTCCACAATATGAGTGCCTACATCCGAAAAATGGCATTGGATGGCTACTGCATTCATCTGGATCTGAAGGAGATCAAGGAACTGGTGACTCTCATGAAGCGCTGCAGCAACAATCTGAATCAATACGCAAAGCATGCGAATACGGACGGCCGCATTTACGAAGAAGATATCAGAGACCTGCAGGAGCAGTTCTCCGTGATTATGGAGATAGGCAAGGGAATCCTTGAGGCGTTGTCTACCGTGCGATAAGGCATTCTTTGACATCCTTGCAATTTCCTTCGGGTCTTGTTTAACTGAAATCAGAAACGGGAAAGGGGGCAGATCATCATGCTGGCTATTCGTATTATCTTTAAAATTATCGCTATTCCGCTATTTCTGGTTGTGGGGATTGCAGAGCTTTTATTCAAGCTGCTGACGAATCTTTCGTCTTATATCATCGGACCGCTGATGTTCCTCATTATCGGATGCGATATCTGGTGTCTGTTTGGCCAGCAATGGCTGAATTGCCTGATTCTGACTGTATTGGTAGGAATCTGCTTTCTTGTACTCTTTGCAGCAGCACTTGTCATCGTCTTACTTGAATCAGCGAGAGAAGGAATTTCTGGTTTTATTCACTCATAATAAGAAAATTTGGATCATTGCTTATCGGGGACTGTTCCGCTTCTTCAGTGGGATGGTCCCCGGTTTTTTGTATAATGGGAGGAAATATGGCAGCAACAAGACTGATCGCTTTGCATGTGAATAAGGATAAAGGTGTATCCGCCAGCATGCATGAGCGGATCGATTATTCACAGAATCCGGATAAGACGGAGAACGGGACACTCATCTCATCATATGAGTGTGAGCCTGAAACAGCAGCAGAAGAATTTCTTCTTTCCAGGCGTCAGTACCAGGAAGCAACCGGCCGGGAATATAAGGGAGATATTATTGCCTATCAGATCCGGCAGTCGTTCAAGCCCGGGGAGATCACACCGGAAGAATGCAACAAAATGGGCTACGAACTTGCCATGCGGTTTACCAAAGGGAGACATGCCTTTACCGTATCAACGCATACAGATAAAGCTCATATCCACAATCACATTATTTTCAATTCCATCGATCTTGATAATACGCATAAATTTAAAAACTTCTTTTTCTCCGGGATCGCTCTTCAGCGGCTTTCCGATATCGAATGCTTCGAGCATGGCTACAGCATCATCAAGAAGAAACCTTACGCCGAGCGGACGAAGAGAACGGTCTATCCGAAACGGCATACGATCCGCAGTGAATTGGAAGCTGTCATTGAAGATATTTTGAATAAGAAACCGAAGGATTTTGAGGATCTTCTGGAACAGATTTCCCAGCAGGGATATGAGATCAAACGCGGGAAACACATCGCGGTAAAGGGAAGAGCACAGAAGCGTTTTATTCGCCTGGATTCTCTGAGTGAAGGATTCCGGACACAGGATCTGATTAAGTTTCTGGAAGACGATCAGAGATCCCATTCTGCCGGCCAGCTCTCGGGCAAACGCTCGAAGATTGATCTTTTGATCGATCTGCAGGATAAGATCCAGCAGGGCAAAGGAATTGGTTATCAGCGCTGGGCAAAAGTCTATAACCTGAAGCAGATGGCAAAGGTCCTTTTGTTTCTGCAGGAGAACGATATCCATGACTTCTCAAAGCTGGAACAGATGTCGAAGGAATCTGCAGCACGAACCGATGAACTGCTCTCTGATATCAAACAGAAGGAAGCACGAATGAAGGAGATTAAAGCTCTGCGGATGCACATCATCAATTACAGCAAGACAAGAAGTGTTTATGTAGAATACCGGAAGGCTGGATACAGCAGGAAGTTCTTTGAGGCGCACCAAGAGGAGATCACACTTCATAAGGCGGCGAAGGATGCCTTCGATCAGCTCGGATTAAAGAAGATTCCAAGAGTTGCGGAGCTGAATGAAGAGTTCACCCGTCTTGCCAGAGAGAAGAATGCGGAGTATGCCGAGTACAGGAAAGAACGAGATCGGATGCGGGATCTGATCAATGCCAGAAAAAATGCGGAGATGATACTGAATGAAAAGGAACAACCAAATGAGAGAGAACAGAAGAAGCAAATATAAGAGGAGCATTGGACTTTGGGTATTCCTTACTTATCCTTTCTGAATCATTAACTGTATTTTGCTTTTGTACTAGTACGTTCTTTTTCTGCTGTTATAATTTATTAGAAACAGAAGTTGTTTAGCATTCCTTAGAAGAAATGAGGTAAATTCTGATGAAATATGAAAATGATTTAATTGATTTGTTTGTAAAATGCAAAGATGCAGAAACGAAAAGAAAGGTATTAGAAGCTATAAAAAAATATGCAAAATGGGAAAATTATACTTCTGTTGCACTGAGAGGCTGGAGTTCATTAAATAGAGAGCAACTAGAAAATGTACTTTATAATGAAAATAACTTTTCAAAAAATGAAGTACAAGTCATTAACGCAAATTTGGAATTATTTAGGATAGGTTAATGATTAGAAAATAAATAGGTAATATTATGCTGATGAAATTAATGATTTGCAGCATTCCAACCTTTATCTTTCTGATGCTTGGTGTGAATGCTCGCAAAGAAACAAAAGCAGTATGCTTCTTCAATTTTACAAAACGACCAATTGTAGATGATGTAAAAAGATTTAATCTTGCAATCTCTAATTTGTGGATTGTTGCAGCTTGTATATTGGAACTGGCATGTGTTTTTGCATTGTTTTGTATACCAGATTCATCTGTCTTTGTGTTCATGACTTTTGCAGAAATAGTGCTTATTCTTGGCGTGGTTGCTTCATATTTCAAAATTCAGAAAAAAATATAAGAAATAGATAAATCGGGATTTGAAGAGGTGGTTAAGATGAAAGACGGAAAACACGCAACCCCAATACAATCTATCCAAATGCAGGGTATGATAAAGAAATATATGTGAAGTCGATGATTACAAATCCGATATTATTGTCGGGGACTTTACTTATATTGCCGATTCGGATTTTGAAAGTCATGTTTCACACTTATACGAGTGGAATGATGACAAACTCATCATCGGAAAGTTCTGTCAAATCGCCGCCGGAGTTGAGTTTGTGATGAACAGTGCAAACCATCAGATGAACGCTGTATCTACATTCCCGTTCTATACCTTGGAGGGATAGGAAATGTCGCTGCCTGCAAAGACGGATCTGCCATTAAAAGGAGATACCGTTATCAAAAATGATGTTTGGACCTGGCAAAATTCGGTGATCATTCCCGGCATTCACATTGGAGATGGTGCAATCATTGGTGCAAACAGCGTTGTGGAAAGTGATGCTCCACCATATATGAAGGCCGTTGAGAATCCTGCAAGAGCAATTCAAAAACGCTTTTCGGTAACTTATCTAAAGGCAAATCAGGTCAAATAATGCGAGGGTTGAGCTGCCACGATAGATGTTATTATTTTGAGTAGCCGGGTTAGATGTTGGAAAGCTGTGGCTGTGAGATAGATGTCGGAATGGTGATGATGCTAAAATACAATAATTACACGTTATATCAGGAGGAACAGGCTTTTTGAAGAAATTATTGATTACAATTGTGAAGATAGTGGTTTTCTTTATAGGATGGGCTGTGTTATCCGGAATCATTGATATTCCGAGCGACAATCCCGCTGTATGGAGATTTTTCGCGGAGCTGATCCCATTGACTGTCATGATACTGTTCACAGTTGCCTTTTGGCTGTTCGAGAAGAAAACCATAAACATACCAATAAAAGAAAACATAGGAAAAGGGGCACTGTGTGGAATTGTAATAGGTATCATCTGGATTGGAGCAACTGCGGCCATTCTTATTTTTTCTGAACAGCTGAAAGTTATCGGTAAGAATGAAATCTCGCTCTTATGGCTTTGGATTCTTTCAGCATTTCTTAATGTGATCATGCAGGAACTCCTTGTAAGAGGATATATATATCAGCTTTTGAAAGAAAGATTCAATCTTCCCGCAGCCGTTATTGTTACAACCGCGATATTTACGTTTATGCATGGCGGCGCATTTGAAGCGGGAGTTATTCCTGTCATAAATGTAGTTACGATGTGTCTTTTTACTACGGCGCTATATGAGTCAGAGAAGACAATTCTTGCACCCATAATGGCACATTCCATATGGAATATCATCGGGGCATTGATTCTCGGAGGGGTTAGTCTTGCCGATGATTATCCGAGTATTTTGACCATGACAGCTTCTGCAAATAAGCTGCTGTCAGGAGGAGCATACAAGATAGAAGCAAGTATTGTAGTGACTATTTTGAATGTAATCTTAATTGGGATATTTTATATTCGATACCGAAGGACTAAATGTATCGAGACACAGGAACAATAAAAAAAAGACAGACCAAGGCTCCTCACTACCGGTAAATGCATCGGCGGCGAGAAGTCTTTTTATGCTTCAATGTCGATTGTGATCCCGGACTTGAATTCTACGTGGAGACGGTATGTCTTTTGTCCAAGCTTTCTGAGATAAAGAATCACATCAGCGTGAAGGCCGATATGGACGCGATGGATGTGACGGCGGCGTACCTATCAGGAGATCCAGGCCCGGGTGCAGGAGCATTGCGGATTCTATGTGTCGCACCTGAATATCGCGAAGACGAAACGGAAGTGCGGGATCATCGAGCAGAAGAATGATAATCTTCCAAAGAGTGAGGGCAGCCGGTCGCCGGAGACGCCAAAGGAAAAGGAAGACGCGATCATAGAGGCATTCAGGCATTTTCAAATGATCTGAGGGTTCTCTGTCTTTTTTGAAGAATCCGCCTGCTTAAGGTATTGCTTGTTACGCAGCGTCATGTTGCATAATACATGGCAAAAGGAGGATACCGTCAATATTTTTGCGCAAATTTAGTTTTAACCGATATTCTCTGATTAAAAATCAGAGCCTACACAATTAGTACCTTGATAAATTCATTTAGCCCACATCAGTTAA
>NZ_JBQHUZ010000020.1:0-7544 GCF_052064775.1 Oribacterium sp. HCP28S3_H8
CAAGGTTGATAGGGCTAAGCTGTAAGTGCCGCAAGGCATTCAGGTGATAGTTACTAATAGGTCGAGGGCTTATCCAAAAGGTTTTTGGTCCGGTTAGGTTTGATGTTGACAATCTAAAGTGAATATGGTATTCTAAGCAGTGTGCAGTTTTCAAGGCACGATATATTGGCCCGATGGCTCAGATGGTTAGAGCGCCGCCCTGTCACGGCGGAGGTCGACGGTTCGATCCCGTCTCGGGTCGCTCCTGTAAGATTTGTTACAGGATAAGAATTGCAAATGGATGGGTTCCCGAGTGGCCAAAGGGGGCAGACTGTAAATCTGTTGTCACTGACTTCGGTGGTTCGAATCCACCCCCATCCATTATCTGACTTATATAGTCGGATCAATGGGGTCTTAGCTCAGCTGGGAGAGCATCTGCCTTACAAGCAGAGGGTCACAGGTTCGAGCCCTGTAGGCCCCATTTCATATTCAATATCGCGGGATGGAGCAGTCTGGTAGCTCGTCGGGCTCATAACCCGAAGGTCGTTGGTTCAAATCCTTCTCCCGCAACTCATAAACCTTGAGTGAGCCTTTTTGGCACACCCAAGGTTTTTTTATAAGCTTTACACTTGCAATGGACTATTATTCCATACACAGGCTTGCGGTCGCCTTTTTCTACTTGTATAATCATTCGTGTATTTTTAGGCATGTCCAAGCATAACCTTAAGACAAGGAGGTATGGATGAGAGTAGGGATTCTAACCAGCGGCGGTGATTGTCAGTCATTGAATGCAACAATGAGGGGTGTAGGAAAAACTCTGTATAACATATATGGTAATGATCTGAGTATATATGGATTTGAGGATGGATATCACGGTCTGATTTATTCCGAATACCGTAAGATGGAGCGTTCCGATTTTTCCGGGATTCTGAATATCGGAGGTACGATTCTCGGTACCAGCCGTACTCCTTTTAAACTGATCAGAGAGCCGGATGAAAATGGTCTTAATAAAGTGGAGGCGATGAAAAATACTTATCGTCAGCTCCGGCTGGACTGTCTAGTAGTGCTAGGAGGTAATGGCTCACTTAAAACAGCTAATCTGTTGCAGCAGGAAGGCTTAAATGTAGTAGGCTGTCCTAAAACCATTGATAATGATCTCTGGGGTACAGATATGACCTTTGGATTTCATTCAGCGGTCAGTGTGGCAACAAATGCGATAGACTGCATTCACACAACAGCAGCTTCACATAAGAGAGTATTTATTGTAGAGATTATGGGACATAAGGTTGGCATGATGACATTATATGCAGGTCTTGCCGGAGGCGCTGATATCATTCTTATCCCGGAAATCCCGTATCACATTGACGCAGTCTGCAGCAAGATACAGGAGCGATACAGTCATGGTTCCCCGTTCTCTATTATTGCAGTGGCAGAGGGAGCGATTTCCTATGAAAACTCGATCCTCAGTAAAAAGGAGCTTAAGAAAAAGCGCTCGGAGGGTAAGATCTATCCGTCTGTTTCCTATGAGCTTGCGGATCAGGTGTTTGAAAAAACCGGGATTGAAGTGCGTGTAACGGTACCGGGACATACGCAGAGAGGCGGCGCACCGGTGGCCTATGACCGGGTGCTTGCGACAAGATTTGGCGTGGAGGCTGCAATGCTGATCCAGAAGAAAAGCTTTGGAAACATGGTGGCGCTTGTCAATAATGAGATCGTCAGTGTACCGCTTGCGGAAATTGCCGGCAAATTAAAGACTGTGGAACCGGAATCTCAGATCATCAAGGACGCAAGAGCCGTTGGTATCAGCTTTGGTGACGAAGTCTGAGTATCTGGCGGCTGCTGGCAGTTGATTCAGTACATGGAGTAAAACATTGAGCTATACTGCATTATACAGAAAGTGGAGGTCAAGGACCTTTGACGAGGTAAAAGGGCAGGAGCCGATTACCGAATCCTTTAAAAATCAGATTAAAACCGGCAGAATCGGTCATGCCTATCTGTTTTGCGGCACACGTGGAACAGGTAAGACCTCCGTTGCCAAGATTCTGGCGAGAGCGGTAAATTGTGAGGATCCGGTGGATGGAAATCCATGCAATGCCTGCCCATCCTGCCGGGCGATTCTGAGTGAGTCCAGCATGAATGTTATCGAAATGGATGCCGCGAGCAACAACGGCGTCGATGACATTCGCCAGATCCGGGACCAGGTGGCATATCCTCCGGTGGATGGTAAATACAAGGTATATATTATCGACGAGGTGCATATGCTCTCCACCAGTGCCTTTAATGCCTTTTTAAAAACGCTGGAGGAGCCGCCGGAGTACGTCATCTTTGTGCTTGCTACAACAGAGCCCAATAAGATTCCGATTACCATTCTGTCCCGCTGCCAGCGATATGACTTCAAGAGGATTTCCACAGAGGTGATTGCCGGAAGACTGCGGGAGATTTCCGATGCAGAGCAGATTGATATTACGGATGATGCGCTGCATTATATTGCGCGAGTGGGAGATGGATCCATGCGAGATGCCGTAAGTCTCCTGGATCAGTGCTCCGCCTTTCAGTTTGATAAGAGAATTACATATGAAGATGCGCTCAATATCCTGGGCGCTGTGGATATCCGGATTTTTTCAGAGCTTGTGCGTGCGCTCCGCGGACGGGATATCCACAAAACCATGGAGCTTGTAGCGGAAATGGTGGAGCAGGGTCGCGAATTGTCGCAGTTTGCGGCGGATTTTCTCTACTATGTCAGGAACATGCTGATGGCAAAAACGGTGGATGATCTCCATGGACTTGTGGATATGTCCAGGGAAAATCTTACGCGGCTAAGAGAGGATGCCGGATCGTTTTCGATTGACGAGCTGCTTAGGTATATCCGTATGCTCTCGGAGCTCTGCAATCAGTTGAGATATTCCATGCAGAAGCGGGTTCTGATAGAGACAACGCTCATGAAGCTTGCGTATACGGAAACAGATGTTACACCGGAGGGTGTCAATGCAAGGATTGATGCTCTTGAGAGGAAGCTTCAGGGCATTGGTTCCGGAGCCTTTTCTATGGGGGCAGCGATGCAACCTGCGGGAACTACCACCTCGGGAGCTTCACTGCCACAGATAAAGCCGCAGCCCTCTGAGGAAAGGGTAAAGCTTCCTAAAGCACAGTTTGAGGATCTGATGCTTTTAAAAAAGAACTGGAAAAATATCGCATCTGCGATGCCGGACGGTCTGCTCCGGACGGCGTTTTCAAATTCCTGGGTAAATCCGGATCGAGCCGGAAACGGAATGATTATTTATACCAAAAGTCATTCAGGGTATGATATGATTTCTTCCGAAGCAGCGCTCAGAGAGGTTCAGAGTGTGGTTTCGGAAAAATATAAAAAGGACATTGAGTTTCACGCGGTATTTGCAGACAATGATGCCTCCAGAAATACCATCTATGTACAGGATGAGGAGCTCGCGGAAAAAATCCACTTTGAAGTGGAAACCGTGGATATGGAGGAGCATGCGCTGGCAGATCCCGAGGATGAGACGCAATAATACAAATTGATTTTACGGGGAGGACCTATATGGCAAGAGGTGGTTTTCCGGGCGGTATGCCTGGTATGAATATGAACAATCTGATGAAACAGTATCAGAAAATGCAGCGGAAGCTGGAGGAGACACAGGAGGAGCTCTCCAAAAAGGAATATTCAGCTGAAGCCGGTGGCGGAGCCGTCAAGGTGACAGTGTCCGGAGAAAAGAAGCTCACAAAGGTAACGCTGGATCCGTCCGCGGTGGATCCGGAGGATGTGGAAACTCTCGAGGATATGATTATGATTGCGGTAAATCAGGCACTTCAGGATATGGAAACAGATTCTCAAAATTCTATGGGAAAGCTGACCGGGGGCTTAGGCTTCTGATATGGAATATTTTTCCAAGGATATATCCCGCCTGATTTCTGAGCTCTCACGTTTACCTGGAGTAGGACCAAAAAGCGCGCAGCGTCTGGCATTTCATATTATCAATGCACCCAGAGAGCAGGCAGAGTCCCTCGCGGATGCCATTGTTAAGGCAAGAGCCAATATCCATTACTGTAAGATCTGCTGCACCATTACGGATGCGGAGATCTGTCCGATCTGTGCTTCCGAGGAACGAAACCACAGGCAGATCATGGTAGTGGAAAATTCCAGAGATATGAGTGCATATGAGCGTACCGGGAAGTATAATGGTACATACCATGTGCTGCACGGAGCGATTTCTCCCATGCTAGGTATCGGCCCTGAGGACATTCGCCTGAAAGAGCTGATGGCGAGACTTCAGGGGGATGTCGAGGAGGTCATCATTGCCACCAATTCCTCGCTGGAGGGAGAAACGACAGCGACGTACATTACCAAGCTGATCAAACCGTTAGGCATCAAGGTATCCAGGATTGCCTCCGGTGTACCGGTTGGCGGGGATATAGAAAATATTGATGAAGTTACATTGCTGAGAGCACTGGATGGCAGAGTTACCCTCTGATTCCGTACTGGCCATGTATTTCAGATGAGGAGAAACCAATGGATAAGTATGAGTTTAATATAAAGGCAGAGCAGATGCGTAAGATGACTCTGCAGGGGGATTACAAAACTGCCATGCAGATTGCGGACACAATTGACTGGAGACGTGTCCGCAATGCCAATCTCCTGGCTTCGGTCGCAGATATCTACGAGCATAACAAGGAGTATCAGGAGGCAAAGGATATCCTTCTGCTTGCCTTTGACCGGGCGCCGGTCGGTAAGAGATTCCTTTTTAAGCTCGCGGAGATTTCCGTAGAGTCAGGAGAACTCCGCGATGCACAGGAGTTTTATAATGAGTTTTGCGAGGTTTGTCCCGAGGACGCCCGTCAGTATCTATTACGCTATAAGATTCTTAAGGCAAAGGGCGCCAAGCCGGATCAGCTGATCAGTTCTCTGGAGCAGTATACATCGACAGAGCTTGATGAAAAGTGGCTTTATGAGCTTGCTGCCCTGTATGATGAAGCAGGACGGGAAGAGGAATGCGTCAAGACCTGTGATAAAATCATGCTTCTCTTTGGGCTTGGCAAGTATGTGGATAAAGCCATGGAGCTTAAGCTTAAGTATCAGCCTTTGACAAAGCAGCAGATGGACCAGGTGGAAAACCGTGATAAGTACGAGGCAAAGCTCGAGAGAGTATCAAAGGAGTATGGAGATGCCGATGCGTATGTGGAAAAGCCTGCGGTGACATCTGAAACGGCTTCCGTAGATCAGGCTTCTTCAGATGACGATTCCTCTTTAACAGAGCGTAATATGGAGGAGGCTTCTGCGAATGCTTCTGACGTGGAAACTACATCTTCCTCAGACGTAGAAAAAGAATCGTCGGTTCAGGAGGAATCCGCCCCGGAGCATTATGCATCCAGAGAGCAGATTGTAGACCAGGATGTGCAGAAAAATGCACCGGTCACCCGGATTCCACGGCAGATCCGGAAGTTTAACAGCTATCATATGATTATCGAGGCAAAATCTCTGGAGGATGGTCTCAGGATTGCCAAGGATGAGATCAAGTATTTCCATGAGAAATACGGATATCAGTTTAAGGTAGCCAAAACCAATGCAGAGAAGCTCAATGAAAAGGGCTTTGAGGTATTTATACCAAAGCTTCGCGGGAGAGACCTGATCGTCGAGTCCGCGGGAGATCTTAAATACTCTGTTGTGGATGAAATATCGGATTATATTGATGCGGCTGAGGATGCATCCTCCGTTGTGCTTGTGGATGTGGTGGATCACTTTGACCGTATGGCAGAGGATCGTCCGCTCTTTATTAAAAAGTTTGATCTCGTATCCGATGCTGAGGAAGAACCGGAGGAGGAGCTTCTGGAGGATGTCGATCTGGATAAGCAGGAAAGCACTTCTCAGGAGGAGCCGGTCAGGGAAGCTTATCACGCAGCAGAACCTGCTGGATCCGGTGATGATATCAGGATGAAAAACAATACAGTATCTGCCCCAGAGCATAGTGAAAACCTGCGTCCGGAGATAGAAGCAGCTTCGGAAGACGTTACAGACGAACATTTTGCGCAGGAGGATGAAAGGCTTTCGGAAGATGCGTCTTATGCTTTAGAAAATGAGGAGACGGAGGACGCATCGGATTATGAACCGGATATGGCAGCAGAATCGGAACAAATGGAGGAAAATGCTCCTATAGAGACTGCTCCAGTGGATCCGGATCTCCCGGCAGATTACTATAAAGAGATGAGCATGGATGATTTTGCAACCTATGCGCAGAGCTATGCAAAGCAGATCGACTGTGTTATGCCGGGTAAGACCGTGCTTGCCTTATATGAAAGGATTGAGCTCATGGAAGAGGACGGTGTGCCTCTTAATAAGGCAAGTGCCGAACAGTTGATCGAGGAAGCAGCAGACAAAGCTGAGAAGCCATCCCTTGGCAAGAAGCTTGCAGGTGTATTTCATCCAAAATACGATAAGGATGACAAGCTCATATTACGTGAGGAGAATTTTATCAGCTGATGACGGAAGCACTTGACTTTATAAGAGTAAACTGGCTGGAAAGCATTGCTGCTATATTTATGGCAGCCATGTTTGTATATGGATATAAAAAGGGACTGATACGTATGTCAGTCTCTTTTGTTTCTATTGTGATATCCCTGGTATGTACCAAGCTGATCCTTCCATATGCCCGCAGCTGGGCGATAGGAAATGTAAGGCTTAATACATGGATCAATCATCGCGTTAATGCCATATTGTTTTCCGGCGGAGCTGATACGGCTTCCGGCAATCTCCCGGACGCAGCAGCAGTTGACCAGAGTAAAGGAATCGTAAATCAAAACATAGATCTGTTTTATCAGATGATTGGACTGGACCGCTTTACGGATTTCCTTGCGGATAAAATCTCATCTTTGATTATTACAATCCTGCTTTTTATCGCACTCTCCATTTTGATCCATCTGGTGGTGCGAATCATGCTGAAAATTCTCGATTATGTGATGCGAGCTCCGGGGCTTAATATGATCAACCGCACACTTGGAGGCATGCTTGGCATTGTACAGGCAATCCTTTATATCTGGGTACTGATGATACTCATAGGGATATTGCCGGAAAGCCCGATTACCATAGGGATCGGAGAGCAGATCAGCCGTCCAGGGTGGCTTAACTATCTTAAAGAGGCGAATGTCATCACGCGTATTTTCCGCGCGATGATCGGAGCGTAGATGATTTCTGGGATATTAGTTTCAGATGCTATTTTTGGCTGATATTAACTGACATGAATTGTTAAAATCTCGTTGACAGAATTGAAATGAGATGATAGAGTATATATCTGTCTCAGACAGAGATTTATTTTTTTTCTAAAGAAACAGAAAGAAATAAATCAAACGAATGAGAAAAAAGTGCTTGACAAAACGCAGTACAGTTTAGTAAAATATACAAGCTGTCGCAAGAGACAAGCAAACGGTACATTGAAAATTCAAGATTAAACAATACACAGACCCTGAAGATTCTAAAGAGGATTTTCAGAAAAGAGTTTAAGAAACTCAAAGCGAATTTATTCGCAGTAAATAACGTGAGAACAAAGCATAGCTTCGTTCTG
>NZ_JBQHUZ010000021.1:0-6803 GCF_052064775.1 Oribacterium sp. HCP28S3_H8
TCCGGTTAGTTTTTTGTTTGAGCACTTAAAATTTTACCCAAAGGTACTAGTCATGTCTATTTTTTTATTCGGTTTTAAAAGAATTTGCGCAATTAATTATACGTTATCAAAGTGTCAATGTCAGTCTGGCGTGTAAAATACACCCCCCTATCAAATCGTGCACTCCCCCTTTTATGATTCTAATAGTAACAAAAATCCTGTTCCAATATAGGGACAATAAAAAAACTTCCTCAATAATATCGACTAAGGAAGTTAATGAATATTCATTATTATTTGCTCGAAACCCCGAGTAAACGGGATAGGAAGTTACAATCAATTACAGCGCTCAACACTAGTACCAAAAAAGATAAAATTGTTAAGATATTACTAATCATAGACATCCCTCCTCGTATACTTGCTAATGTTTTATGTCCTCGTTTATACATGTTAGCATACACCATTTCTGGTTCCGGAGCAGGACACTTATATTATATCATGCCTTCATTAGATTCTCAATTAGTTGCATATAAGAATAAATGGTATACATATTATTCCATTTTTCTTTCTTAGGAAGCAACTTACTTAAAAACAATATCGCTTTATCCCCATATTTCGCATTCAACAAGCTTAGCACCCAGTGATTAAGCTTGTTCTTATTAACATGTAATACTCTTGCATCAAATATCGATTCATTTTGGGCCAATGCAAGTAATCGGGACTCAACAGCGCTATTCAAATCAATTCTATTATATGTCTTCAGAATATTTATTTCAGGATTATCAAAATCGAGATTCTTTACTTCTTTGAAATTTGTGCAAATAAAAACTACATTTTCAAAAATAGCATCCTTAAAATCTGCATCTCTAAGGTTGCAGTTATAAAATACCACATTCTTAAAGCTGGTATTTTTAAATGATGTTCCCCGTAAGTTACAATTAAAAAAATCAATCCCAATAAGATTAGCATTTCTAAAATTGCAATTTGTCATTATAGAAGCTTGATATTTTACGTTATAGAAACGGGTTCCCACAAAACATAGCTTATGCATGTTCGCTTTATAATTATATTTGTTTGAAACTCCGCTTAGTTTTTTTGAGCAATGTGTCAAGGTAAAAAATATGGGTTTTCCCATTCTTGCTCTTATTGCATTTCGATTAATCATTTTCCTTCTTCTTTTAGCTACTTGCTTTTTCTTTCCACGTCCCAATTATTCTCTCCAATTTTTTATATGTTTTGGTCTTAATGTGTTCTATACTCATCCAAAATCACTGCTGCACTTTCGTCATTACATTTAATAAGCGCATTCAAGATTCTCTCATACGCATCATGATAATCCTGATCAGCCTTAACAACATCTGAAAACTTAAGCAGAACCTTAAGTACAATTGATTTCAAGATAAGAACACAGTTTTTGTCAGATACTTCTCCAGTTTCAGACAGCGCTTCAACTACTTCAGCGAGAACCGGTAAAACTTCTGGTAATAATTCATCAAATTTCATTTGATACATAGACATTACTACATCTTTTTCATGTCCCTTATGATACTTTCCCCATAATCTGCATAAAAATGTTTTATCATTGTAAGAATAATGGGTTGTATACTTATTCCAGTTACTTTCAAACCGTTCATAATCAAAAATAAGTATTCTCTCCAATCCATTTTTTACAAACGGAACTTGAATCCTATCGATAAAGCTTTCTGCGTATTCGAGACATTTACGTAGTTGTATCCTTTTCCCATCATTTTCATATGAGTCAAAATATAAAGCCCCCACATGCTCGAAAATTGATATATATGCCTTAATAGTATCGTTGCTAAACATCTGATAATCCACATTATCAAATAATAGATTTATCGCTTCCTGATAACTACCATTATCTTCACTCAATTCTCTTTCGAACAATTTCTTAAAATCAAGTCTCTGATAATACGTATTCATAATAGAATCCCTATTATCTTCACTTAGTTCTTTAATAAATATAGGCATCACTTTCTTAGCAAAATCCACGAAATCTGAATCAGATAGTTTTAAACCTACATTCATTGCAACAAAAAGAAGTCCTGGATCTAATTCTTCTATCTTTATCGCTGAAAGATCCAAGCTTTTCTCTTTATACAAGTAGTCTTCTATTATGCTATCTTTCTTAGAAACATATACTTTTTTCCCATAAGCCTTAACAATATCATCTGGTTTAGGTAAACCATAAGCAGCAGGAATACTATATGTTTTACGTCTGCATTTTTTCATGATTTTTTGCTTGTAAATTGTATGATTCCATTCATCATGTGCACAACAAATAATTGTGTTAAAAAAGATCCGCGCCACCCTAGGATTGTTGAATAAGTAAGTTGTAATTAGATTACGCAAGAGACCAATCTGCCCATTTGCCCCACTATTCATAAGACATGCAACCATAAATCTCTTTAATCTGTTTCTACTCTCATCACCTATGTCCTTTGAATATTGCGCAATCAATGCTGCCGATAGTTTCAAATCGGCTACATAACTATTTCCAGAATGAAGATTTTCGATTCGATCGAGCCATTTATTGACATATTCCTTCCTCTTTTCTTTTGCAAGATTATCATCCCTAAAGGCAACGCATAGGGCCAATATGTAATAATTTTCATATCGAACTTCATCTTCTGGAGATTGCATCAATGACTCTAATTGTTCTATCAAATCATGTACTTCATGAATATCCGCTTTTTTATCTATAATATCCTTAAATTTAGTCAACACTTCATTTTGCGGTTCATTATTTTTTTCGTTAGCATCAACTATTTCCTGCGTTTCCTTTGAAAGTTTCGGTTCTATTGAGATATATTTATCTTCTATAATTCTCACATTGGCATTACGCATATCCATTTTCTGAACCTGCAATAAAGCATGCGCATCTTTGGAATCTATCTTTTCATAAAGATAAGTCAATGTACTTATGCATTTTTCTCTAACGTCTTCCTTTTCCGCCGTCAACTGACACCAGGCCATATAGTCCTGTATTCCTCGAAACATCGTTTCTCGATGCGAATATCTACCATTAAAATCAGGAATTCCAACAGCCAACTTGATTTGATCTAATAACAGTTTCTTTTCTGGCGTCATTATCCTATGCACTTGCCACTGAATATCCCATGATATAACTTCCAGGCTTGATGCTAATTCTATAGCATATGCAGGAAGCGAGCTCTTAAATTCAAATGCAATATCCTCAATAACAGTCAAGAGGATTACATTTGTCGACTTTTCCATAATCTGCTCTTTAATATATGTCGCAAAGTGATTAAATAACTCACTATCTTCCTCACATACATGAAGTATTTGAATAGCAGACTCTCTCAGCCAATACACCATGTCCCCAATTAGAGTAGGAATCCTATTCTCTTCCAGAAAACCACATTTCGACTGAACCAAGATACTTTTTTTCAGACTTATGTGCGCTATCAAACAAAACAATTTCTTCTACTCTATTTGAGTCTTCAGCAGAATAAATGGAAACAAGTTTATTAATTAAGGTTATAGTCCATATCAAAGCATCTTTAAACTTTCTTTGATATATCAATCGCAAGAATATTTCATTATTAACATTCCGGTGCTTATAATGGTAATCTTTTCCTTCACCTCGTAATCCCCACTGAAAATCACGACTAATCCCGTCACCATATAATTGACGGCTGATAATATCTCTTTTATTTTCTTCAATCCAAATGGTTTCAGCTATCTTAAATAATTCGGCACACAATCCATCTACCAATGGTTGGGTAGCATGATCAATCGTCCATGAGATTATTTCCGCAGCAATTCTAGTCTTTGATTCATCTTCAACATACAAGCTTTGCAACATTTTCCAAAAGTCAATTATCCATGAACGTGCGATTTTATGAATATTATGGGGTATTTTGCAGCAGTAGACCGGAGCTAGAGCAGCACCATTCCGGGTAAGATGACAGCACCATTCCGGGAGTATAGCCGCACCGAACGACCTTTCTTATAATGAATTCATACATCGGATTCGATGTAAATTTATTATAAGGAGGTCATTTATGACCAAGTATCGTGAAATCCTAAGGTTGTCAGCCTTGGGGTTATCCTTACGAAACATCGAGAAAAGTCTCCATGTTTCGCAGCACACTATCATGAAGGTGCAACGGCGCGCAAAGGAATTGTCCATTGTCTGGCCGCTGGATGAAACCTTCACAGACGAAGTGCTGGAACAGCAGATGTTTCCGAAAAGCACTGCGTCGAAAAGTACAAAACGCATGCCAGACTATGACTACGTCCGAAAGGAACTGTTACGGAATGGTGTCAACAAAAAGCTCCTCTGGACAGAATACCTCGAGGAGTGTCAACGAAATGGAGACGACGCATTGATGTATTCTCAGTTCTGCTATTACATTCAGCAGAACGAGCAAAAGCGCCGTGCGACGATGCACATCCCAAGGAAACCTGGACAGCAGATCGAGGTTGATTGGGCCGGAGATCCGGCCGAAATTATCGATCCGTATACTGGAGAAATCACCAGTGCCTGGATATTTGTGGGTGTCATGACCTATAGCCAATACGCATTTGTAGAGGCGTTTATCAACGAACAGCAAAAGGCCTGGATCACAGCTCACATTCACATGTACGACTTTTTCGGTGGCGTCACTCCTATACTGGTTCCAGACAACGCTCCGACCGCAACCAATCGAAAGCAAAGCGATAAGTACGAGCCAGTCCTGATCAAATCCTATGAGGAACTGGCACAGCATTACAACACTGCCATCATTCCTGCACGTGTTCGCACACCGAAGGATAAGCCGAATGCTGAAGGAAACGTCGGGCATGTCTCCACCTGGATCACAGCAGCATTGCGTAACGAGCAGTTTTTCTCGCTGGCAGAGCTTAATACTGCAATTCGTAAGAAACTAAAAAAATACAATGATGCACCTTTCCAAAAGAAAGATGGTAGCCGACAGCAGCTGTTCCTCGAAGATGAGAAACCCTTACTTATGCCTCTGCCAGCTACCCGTTTCGAACTTTCAGAACTACGTACCGCCACAGTACAGTTCAACTATCACATCGCCGTAGACAAGATGTACTACTCGGTGCCTTATCAGTATATCAAAGATAAGGTTGATGTGCGAATGACCGATACCACGATTGAGATTTTTAAAAATCATCGACGGATTGCTTCGCATAAACGTCTGTATGGACGTCCTGGTCAGTATTCTACTGTGACAGAACATATGCCACAAGACCATCAGAAATATCTGGAGTGGAATGGCGATCGCTTCCGTGAATGGGCGGAAACGATTGGAATAAATACCTACAAAGTCGTAGACTGCATACTTACCTCCGGGCGGATCGAACAACAGTCTTACAGGGCTTGCATGGGACTTCTCAAACTTGCAGAGAGACAAACTCCACAGAAGCTTGAGAACGCCTGTGCAAGGGCACTGAAGTACTCAAATTCGCCAAGTTATAAAAGTATCAAAAACATCCTGAGCGCTGATAAAACGGTTCAACCGGAATTCGTCAGGACGGCGAAAACGCAGGATAGCGAAGAACAGCATGGCATTACTCGTGGTGCCGGATACTATGGAGGGAAAAGATCATGACTAATCAGAGCATCATTGACAAACTGATCGAAATGCACATGACTCCTATGGCGGATGCGTTTCGTATTCAGATGAACGATTCGTCCATGAGAGAGGTTCCTTTCGAGGATCGCTTTGGGATGCTCGTTGACCACGAATACACTGAGCGAAAAAAACAATCGCCTAAAAAGGCTGATTCGTAATGCTGAGTTTGAGCAACCGGATGCTTGTATTGCCGCAGTGGATTATGACCATAACAGGAAAGTGAACCGGATGCTGGTTGAACGTCTGGCAACCTGCGAATACATAACAGAGTACAGGAACATCTTTATCACAGGAGCAACGGGAAGCGGGAAAACCTATATGGCTTGTGCATTTGGCATGGAAGCCTGTAAGCATTTCTACACCGTTAAGTATGTTCGTGTGCCGGACTTGCTTTTGGATCTTCGCGCAGCAAGAGACGAGGGTCACTTTTCAGATACACTGAAGAAGTATACGAATCCAACCTTGCTCATTCTTGATGAGTGGCTCCTGATGAGAATCAAAGAAGATGATTCATCAAACCTGCTGGAACTCATCCATAAGCGCCGTAAGCACTCATCCACTATTTTTTGTTCACAATACAGAGATGATGAATGGTATGAGAAGTTGGGTGGAAAGGATAACCCTCTGACAGATGCCATCATGGATCGGATCGCGTTTGATTCGTATAAAATACCTATCACCAGTCTGGATCCAACTAAAGACATCTCCATGAGAGAAATCTATGGCCTAGATCCATCTGAAGTTGAGTAAAATCAGAAAACCGAAAAATGCTGGTGGACCGTCTGGCTGATTCTTAGCTCAGGCGGCTCCGCCGCATAATTATCTCACGGCACTGCTGTTTTTGCCGGACAGTTGCTGCTCAAAATTCCGGACTTGCGCCTCCGGCGCAACGGAATAATCAGAATGGGCAAACTTCCGGACGAGAATGTAGAAGGCATACCAATCTGCCGTGGTGTGATTTAATTTATTATTCACCTTCGAAATAACATTGACAAAATGCATAGCAAGCACAGCTGACGCTGAGCCCGGTTGCAACGTAAAAGCAATGATGAGAAGGATGGATAGGATTACAAGTAGGATGGAAATAGATAACGTATAATTAATTGCGCAAATTCTTTTAAAACCGAATAAAAAAATAGACATGACTAGTACCTTTGGGTAAAATTTTAAGTGCTCAAACAAAAAACTAACCGGAGG
>NZ_JBQHUZ010000022.1:0-3982 GCF_052064775.1 Oribacterium sp. HCP28S3_H8
TGTGCAAGGTCAATCGCCTGAAACTTAATTCCCCGCTCCTTGAAAAAACGCTCCGCTTTTCTTGTATCCGCACTCTTCTTCGTGCCGAAAATCTGAATGTTCATGACTGTTGCCCCCTTTTCACAGCAGTCCGAGTTCCTGAACTGCCAGCCAGTTTCAGAATCACCTTCTCCGCTGCCTCCGGATAGGACTCCTTCACCCTGTCCACAATCTTCTACAGACAAGTTACGCTTTCCTTTCTTCTGCACCGATCAGATCCAGATCGATCATCCACACCCCGCCGCATTTCTTCAGTAATTCCGGCACGAGATTGATCCAGCTCCTGCAGTAATCCAGAATGACCGAATCCGAACTCACCACATATCCGGACTGCTTCAATACCGCATCCACATCGCTAATGACGGAAATCTCCAGGAAAAATCCACAACCAAGTGTCTCCTGCCGCTCATAGAAAAGCGTCTTCAGCCTGCCGGAATTGGAGACCGGAGCATCCAGGAAAACATTCACCCTCCCCGCATACAGGTTGTCCGCCGCAAGAAGGAGCAGATCAACTGCCTTCTTCGTCACATCAATAATCCGATATGTTCCGCGCAGGCCGGCAAGGTCCCTGATGCAGCCATCCATTCCTTTGAAAACAGGTGAGCCCGACAGTGCCGTCTCCAGCGTAATGACTGTGTTGAATCCATCTACGTTGATCTCAGGCAGCGCCAGCCTGTCTCCATTTGTCTCAATGCTTGCCAAATCGATTTCCCTGCTTCTTCTCGCAACGACTTTATCATCAGGAGCAATCGATCTTGCGAGCGCCAGACGCTGCCGCTCGGAAAACAGATAATGATCCCCACAAACTGCGTGACCGGCTTCAGATGATATCCGCGGTTAAGGAGATATCTTACTTCTGTACCTGCTTTTCTAAGAAGTTGCACTGATTCTGCAGAAAACTGCCTCTCGTCTTCCGGCGCAAAGCCGCGCCGGACATTCTTTTTCACTTCATTGTTGCTACTAATCATAACCTATATTCAAAATTCTTAGATCTGGTCGAGCCGAACATAATGTCCGCAATCGCATCGAATATAGAGTCCATATCTTCCCAAAGAAGCATGGATGTAACAATGGTGCTCCGGACACGTTATATTGTTTCTGAAATAACCATCACCGTAAACGCAGTACCGGTTGTATAAGAAGTTCATCTATCATAGGGTAATATAGTTTTCTATTATCAGCCTGCGAAATAGTCGTTATCTTATTACCGGCATCCTTTGATGACGCTCCGCAATGATATATCTTTTCCGTTCTGCATTTATAATCCACAATGATATACCGGTCATGAAACTTTCCACCTGTGTGTTGAAATGCCAACTTCACTTTTGGATATTCCCGCTGGAACGCTTGTAGTTCTGTCAGTCGAAGCATGTTCTTTATATTATCGCTGAAAATGATAATATCAACATTAGCTGGAATACTTTTTAACATCAATAGTGTTTTGGGACCAATATAGTTATCAACTACATAGAGTTTCTGTTTTGCCTTGCTATAAATATCTGCATATGCCGCATCGGCTTCAAATGTCTGCCCTGCATAAATGACATATTCCAATCCTTTGTCTGGTAAGGAAAAACTTTGAATAATCTTTGAAAGGTCATCTTTGGTTACCATCGTTTCTTTGATTTTGCTAATATCCTTCGCATTATCAGATACCTGAAGAGAAAGTCTGGCTAAATTGGTAGACTTAATCAGAAGTGGATCATTCTGAATATAGTCCTTCATTGCCTTAAACAATCTTACCAGCGCAATGCTCTGCCTGGTAGCCAGATCTCCCTTCAAGACACTCATAAGCATATAGATTCCCTGCTCAGTAAAAGCATAAGGAAGATAAACTCTGCCTCCTTTGATTCCAGCAGTTTGCATCGAGGTCAAATTTTTTGACCTCGATAGCTCATCTGCTTCCCCCTTAGTCAATTGAAACCTGAAATCTTCAGGAAATCTAACGATGTTGTTCTTCACCTGCTGATTGAAAGCTTTTGTCGTATATCCATATATTTCAGCAAGGTCCATATCAAGCATTACTTGTTGTCCCCTGACCACATATATCTTCGTTTTCAGCGACTCTGCTGTAATTTCCACAGGGACGAGGTTGTTATGTTTTTCTTCACTCATTTATTTTCTCCGAATTATCTGCCAGCACAGTTTCAAATAATCTTCGAGGTCAAAAATTTTGACCTCGATATAACAATTTATCTTGTCCGACCTTTTCGTCTTTGATTTCAAAGGTCGCAAGTCGAACATACCATAAAGCGTCTATCAGAACAATTATTATCTGCGCCAGCAGTAATCATTTTCATGAGCATTCATTCCCATTGGAATAGCACCAATTGCTAGAATAATATAACAAGAGGGTAGCCGTCGGAGACGGCGCAGGGGGAACGCAGTTCCCACTGGATCGGCAGAGCATCTATGATGCAATGCCGATCAACCGTCCGGCGAGGGTGCAGGATGTCCAGACATTATGGAGGTAACAGATCATGACCAACCAGAGTACGATTGACAAGCTTATTGAGATGCATATGACACCTATGGCCGACGCATTCCGCGTCCAGAAGGATGACCCATCCATGAAGGAGGTCCCCTTTGAGGGCCGTTTCGGAATGCTCGTCGATACTGAATACACTGCACGCAAGAACAACCGGCTGAAGAGGCTGATCCGGAAATCCGAGTTTGAGCAGCCTGATGCTTCTATTGCCGATATCGATTATGGGCACAACCGCAAGCTGAACAGAACGCTCATTGAGCGGCTGGCGACCTGTGAGTACATCACAGAGTACCGGAACATCTTTATCACCGGCGCTACCAGCAGTGGAAAGACCTACATGGCCTGTGCCTTCGGAATGGAAGCCTGCAAACACTATTACACTGTGAAGTACGTCAGAATGCCGGATCTGCTCATCGACCTCAAATCGGCCAAAGACGCAGGCAGATTCACTGATGTACTGAAGAAGTACACCAACCCGACACTGCTGATCCTGGATGAATGGCTTCTCCTTAAGCTTTCCGAGGATGACGCCCCGAATCTTCTGGAACTCATCCATAAACGGAGAGAGCACTCATCCACCATCTTCTGCTCCCAGTTCAAAGAGGAAGGCTGGTACAACAAACTTGGAGGCAAGGACAGCCCTCTGTCCGATGCTATCATGGATCGGATATCATATGACTCTTATAAGATCGTGATCGAAAGTATCAATCCGGACAAAGACATCTCCATGAGGGAAGTCTACGGTCTGGATCCCAAGCTTGCTCAGTAACTGCAAAGGTGGAGATCATTGCTGGCACAGTCCTTCGTGACTGTGCTGGCGGCTCCGCCGCACATGAGAGGTCCTATGCTTCCCATTCTGCCGGACTCTTGCTTCCCGGGTTACCGGACAGGCGCCTCCGGCGCACCGGAATATTCAAATACAGCTTCGCGCCGGCCGGAATGTGGTTGTCCACCATCAGAAGATGTAGCTCTTCCGGCTCGTAAATTGTGATCGCAAGCAATCCAGCATGGTTAACTCCCCCTTCCTCTGAGCCATCAAACAACCCCGTGTATAAAAAGGAAGGTCGTGTGAAAAAACGAAAGTTCTTTCACACGACCTTCTCTTGTAATCTCTGTCAGATCAGTTTTCCGCACCTAAGCACGAACAGATCTGCCGCGTCACTTTCCTCCCAGTCTCTGAGAATGAGACGCTTTGTTGTTATTTCCATAGACACATCCTTTTCTTACTTCTTCACCACGATGGTCAGCATGACTAGAATTTCCATTATTTAATAGCTACATGATCAATTAGAGTTATGTTCACCGCACCAGCGCGCGATTTCTGCAATCAGATCAAGAGGAAGTTTCTCCCCATATGGAACCTGAACCGCGCCCTTGCTGAATTTCAGGCCGCGTTTCGTGAATTGGTCCGCAAAATGCTCCACTGCCCCAGGTCCCGGATAGATGCCGATATGC
>NZ_JBQHUZ010000023.1:0-3491 GCF_052064775.1 Oribacterium sp. HCP28S3_H8
TTATGTTGTGTTGTAGGAAATGAAAAGTTTTGCTTTGTTTTGTTTGGCATTATTGAAATCCTCCTCCTTTTTCTTTACATAATCCCCCAGCGAATGAGCAGGAGGATTATGTAAGTTGCAGCAAGTGTTATCGTTTTCCAAACGAATTGAGCCAATCCATAAGAGCGTCATCATCAGTCCATTTTGGATATTGTAGCTGCTGAAGCTTCGGACTCGCTTTTTCCAATGCCTGTCGTTTTAAAGTTGTGTCTGCGCGTGCATAGATTTCAGTTGTTTTAACATCGCTATGTCCAAGCAAATCACGGATATAAATCAAGTTAACATCCGCCTGGAGCAGGTGCATTGCTTTGGAATGACGGATACAATGCGGAGTCACAGTTACCGGTATTAAATTCGGAGATTCTTTACGGGCCATATCCGCATACTTTTTCAAAGTATAGGCAATGCCTGCTCTCGTAAACTTTACGCCACTACGATTGCAGAATAACGGGTGGGTGCCAGATACCTGTTCAAGGCCGTAATCCTTCATGTAAACCTTTAAGAGCTTTTCAGGCCCAGATAGTAGCGGAATGATCCGTGTCTTTCTGCCTTTTCCCGTCAGTTTAACAGTCGCTGGAGATATGAATCGAACATCTCCTACTGTCAAATCAACGATCTCTTGAACCCTGGCTCCAGAATCATAAAGGAGACTTAGCAGCGCAGCATCCCGCCTGCCCGTTTTTGTGGTTATATCAGGCTGCGCCAACAATAAGGCAATTCCCTCAACTGTCAGATAATTGATCTGTCCCTCGGGTGCTTTTGCAGTTCTGATCGCCAACACTTTCTGACATTGTATTGCGGCTTCGGGCATTTCATATTGAAGATAGATAAAGAATGCATGGATAGCCCCAAGCCGCTGATTGCACGTAGAAACACTACTTTTTCGACGTACCTTCAGCCAGAGGAAAAACTCTTCAAAAAAAGAGCGTGACAGATCACTGATGGAAAGCTGGTTCGAAACAAGTTTCTTCTCATCCTTCGCAAATATCAGGATCAACTTAAAGGTATCTTTGTAAGATAATATCGTGTTTTCACTGACATTTCTCTGACCGGGGAGATAGACGGATAGAAACCTTGACAGGTGATAAGCGAGATCGGATTTATTGTTCCTGCTCATTATCAAAACCTCCGATCGTTGGAAAAACAGTTCCGGTCAATTGTTCCATTGCTTCCATAACATCAGGGAATGCTTCAGCAGTAAGTTTCAGATACCATTGGGTTGACGGTACGCCTGTATGGCCAACATATTTGGAAAGTATGGGAATCAAAGTCATCAGGTCGGCTTTCTCACGTGCCCAGCTGTTCAGACGATGGCAGATAAAGGTATGGCGAATATCATGAACCCTCGGGCCGTTCTTTTGTCCTCGATACGGTATGCCGGCAAACCAAAGCATTTCCCGAAAGTGTTTTTCGATTCCGCTTACGGTATATGCGCTGCCATCTTTTTTGAAGAAAAACGGGTGATCCGGCGCGTGATCTTGATGAACCGTTGCTATGTAGTTTTTGCACCGTAGATTAAGGGTCTCTGCCATGGGGACAAACCGTTCATTATCGTTTTTGGCATGAAGCACATGAACCAATGCGTTCTCAGTATCCACGTCAGAGAGTTTTAAATTCAAAAGTTCAGAAATTCGGAATCCGCACCCATATAGCATTCGATAGAGTAAAGGAAAAGCCAGGTGTTTATAAGGGGAACAGGGTGAATAGTCCATTGTATCAATTACTTCCAGGATTTTTTTCATCTCTTCATGCGTGAACACATAGGCCTTGAATTGGGACCTCCTGGATTTATGCATTTTTGCTGTATGCTCACTGTATCCTTGTCCGTTTAAAAATGCGGCGAATTGCTGTAGGTACAGAATGCGGTTTGTCCAGTAGACATCACTTTCGTTAGGCTGTTTCTGTCCCCAAGCCTCGACGATTTCTCTTGTCAAGGCATAATCCACCACATCATAATTCATGGAAAAACTGTCAAATTTACGGAAGACCCAATACCCGGCCATGTACCGATAACCAAGTGCACGTTTCTGAGCAACGAACTCTGTCAGCATCGGTGCGAAGGGACCCGTGAACGGCTTGTATGTTCTACTCATAACTCGACCTCCAAGGGACACATTCTCAACTGTCGCATGCTGATACGGAGATAAACTTCCGTGCTGCTTATATCGGCATGCCCCAGTGTTTGAGAGATGACGGGGAGTGAAACACCATTTTCCAGCATGGTGGTTGCCAGGCTGTGTCTAAAGCTATGCATACCAATTCTCCGATTGCTCGGAGTTTCTATGCCGGCCTTCCGAAGTTGCTTTACAAGTACGTTTCTCATATCTGCATACTGTCCATAAGGCGGGACATGCTGTATAAAGATGTACTTGCTATCTGAGACTGGGCGTCCATTCTTTAGATAGTCGATGATTGCCCAGCCTACATCATCGGGAAGCGGCAGTGTCAATAATCGCTTCGTTTTCTGTTGCGTTAGTGAAATAGTCTTTTCCGCCCAGTTTATAGAACTAAATTCCAAGGCTTTTATATCGGAAGATCGCAAGCCCAGCCTCGCTGCGGTCAAAAAAACGGCATAGTTTCGTTTTCCTGTTGGGTTTTCTCTGTCAAAAGATGAAAGTATTTTTTCTATTTCATCTTCCGTAAAAACAGCAGGCAGTTTTTGCTGGCGGATATTTTTGACGAATGGGATGTATACTGACAAATCTTCGGCATGAAATCCGTTTTGAGCAGCGTATAGACAAAGCCGCCGTAAGGTCCTTAAACTTTCCGAGATATACGTTGATGAGTACGGGGCCAAGGATTTTATAAAGTCATTGATTATGTCATGCGTTATCAAACTGAAGTCTTCCGCACCTTTTTCAATAAAGAAAAGGTGCATACGATAAAGCCGAGACCAGAGCTTTTTCACAGATCCTGCTGCGAGACCCCGACGAATTTCGCTGTCTCCGAATGATGTCATTAAAAGGGAGTATCCTTCGCTAAAAACATGAGGGTCTTTCTTGGGGATTCCGACGATTATACCGAATTCGATGTAGTTTCTCAAAAGTTCAAGTGCTCTGCTGACTCGAAACATAGTGTATTCCAAGTCAAGCCGGACACCGTATTCTGAGTAAACGAAATCTTCTTTAAAACTTTCATCGTACGGTACTGAAGGGACGGAAGACGCATAGCGCGTCAGGTTATCCCAAACATTTTCAAAGCCACGCAGTGTCTGTGGGCTATAGCCTTTTTGCAGCATCTCAGTTTTTAGCGCTGAGATATACTCTTGCAAATCAGCTGTAAGTATTTGTGTCACTCTCATACATACTCCTTTCTGTGACGTAGTGTTGAATTACAGCTATACACTAACAGCAGAAGGGGTATGTTATGTGAAGTAATTGTCGATTTTATTATGGAAAGAGAGGTGATGGAGACGTTTACGTCTCATAATGTATGACTATGCATAAGTTAGT
>NZ_JBQHUZ010000024.1:0-2113 GCF_052064775.1 Oribacterium sp. HCP28S3_H8
CCCCCCCCCCCCCCCCCCCCCCCCCCCCCCCCCCCCCCCCCCCCCCCCCCCCCCCCCCCCCCCCCCCCCCCCCCCCCCCCCCCCCCCCCCCCCCGTTTTTCAAGCAGAAGACGGCATACCAGATGTCAACAGCGGTCTCGTGGGCTCGGAGATGTGTATAAGAGACAGGATGTGGTGACGGTGTCGCCCATCATGGGTCGGCAGCAGGATTTCCAAGATGTAGCGGCGAAGCTCGTCGCCGCTGGCGAGGTTCAGACGGTCACCGCATCGCGTGGCGTGGCGCTCCGCGTCACCCGCGATACCGCTGTGGCGGCTGGTGTCCTCGAAGAGGATAAACCGGCGGCTCGGTCCGCCAAGAAAACGACTACTAAGAAGGACGGCTAAACAATGGCTGCAATCAACCAAGCACTCCCGGTTATTAAGGGCTTCCGGATGCGCGCGACCCGCGTGGGCCGCTGCGGACTCCCCCTAAAGGGCCCGAAGAACCAGATCGTCACCGACGGCTTCATCGAGTTCGGCATGGAGCGCGAAACCTCCGATGGTGACGACATCGAGCAGAAGAACGCGTCCGGTGTCGTGTGCGCGACCGACCGCACCGAAGACCAGTTCAAGCGCTACAACCTCACCCTCCAGTTGTGCGGCATTCAGCCGGACTTGCTGACGATGTTCACCGACCAGGCGGCGGTTCTCGACGCTGACGGCGACACCGCGGGTTTCCTACAGCAGACCGGTGGCAACACTTCCGGTTCCGTGGCGCTGGAGCTGTGGGCCGGTACTGGCGGCGGTGATGACTGCGAGGTGCCGGAAAACGACGACATTTTCAAGTCTGTTGAGGGTGGTAAGACTGGCGGTCAGTGGTGGTACATCCTGCTCCCCTGGGTGCGTGGTGCTACCCTGGGCGACCTGACCATCAACGGCACCGACGCGGCGGAGGTTACCGTGTCGGCGTACACCGGCAGCGGTGCTCATTGGGGCCAGGGTCCCTATAACGTCGTGCCGGGTGCGGATGGTAGCGCGGGTCGCCTGCTCGCCCCGGTGCCTGCTCGCACCCACCTGTTGATGCAGCGCACCACCATCGCACCCCCGGAGGTGACGAAGGGCGCGGTGGAGCTTACCGTGCCGTCCCCGTATTTCTCCGCTGCCTAATCATCCGGTATAGTGGTGGGTGGTGGCCCTACCGATTAGGGTCGCTGCCTCCGCTTCCAGATGTTGCGGTGGTGACAAGAAACCATTTTTTCTTGCGCGTACCCATGATTCCCCCGCTGTCCACTCACGGCGGGGGATTCGTGGTTGTATGCTGGTGGTGCGATGCTGCTTCACCGTCGGGTGTTTTCAACCGCTGTGGTGCTCGGCGGGGAGTTTGCCGCCCGGCTGGTGGGCAGTATCGCGCCGAGAATGAGGGATTGTCCGAATGAGCCCCGTTCCTGGTTGATGATGGTGTGGAGACCGTCGCCCCTTGTGGCCTTGTGATCTCGTTGTCTTGTGGTGAGCAGCGATTGATCCGGCGTATGGGTGCGGAGGACCATCATTACCCGGGGGCGGGGTTTATTCGTTTCCCGACCCGGGGAGGGGTGTCGTGGTTGGTAGCATTACCGGTATGAGTGACCTTTGCGAGTGGCCGGTAGACATGTCGTGCTTCCCCCCTATCCCGGAGGGTAAAGAGGATGTGGCCCGCCTGGCTGTGGATACGGCTACGGAGATTCTGTGGGCGCTGACGGGTCGGCAGTTCGGGGTGTGCCCGGCGGTGTATCACCCGGGGGTTGAGCAGTGTTTGCGGTGCGAGCCGACGCTGTGGCGGGGCGAGTGGTTCAACGTGGATGTGTCCACAGCGGAGTGTATGCGGATCGTGCTGCCCGGCCCGGTGTTCGAGGTGACTCGGGTGGAGCTTTCGGACGGGTCCGATGGTGAGTTCGCGGTGTCGGGGGATGCGGTGGTGGTGCGTGGGGCTCGCCCGACGGCGATTCACTACCAGCGGGGTATTCCCGCGCCCCCCTCGGCGGGGTTCATGGTTGGCAGGCTCGCGGCGGAGCGGTATCTACAATGTGTCGATTCCGGGCGGTGCCGACTCCCCAAATACGCCACGCAGGTGACCCGGCAGGGAGTGTCGGTGCAC
>NZ_JBQHUZ010000025.1:0-1661 GCF_052064775.1 Oribacterium sp. HCP28S3_H8
AAAGAGTTTAAGAAACTCAAAGCGAATTTATTCGCAGTAAATAACGTGAGAACAAAGCATAGCTTCGTTCTGAACGGAAAGAACTTAACGGTTCGTAAGAACCGTGCTTATTTAAGATGAGAGTTCGATCCTGGCTCAGGATGAACGCTGGCGGCGTGCCTAACACATGCAAGTCGAACGGAGTTTTTATTGATTTCTTCGGATTGATATAGAAACTTAGTGGCGGACGGGTGAGTAACACGTGGGTAACCTGCCTTACAGAGGGGGATAGCAGCTGGAAACGGCTGATAATACCGCATAAGCACACAGTACCGCATGGTACAGGGTGAAAAGATTTATCACTGTAAGATGGACCCGCGTCTGATTAGCCAGTTGGCAGGGTAACGGCCTACCAAAGCGACGATCAGTAGCCGACCTGAGAGGGTGAACGGCCACATTGGGACTGAGACACGGCCCAAACTCCTACGGGAGGCAGCAGTGGGGGATATTGCACAATGGAGGAAACTCTGATGCAGCGACGCCGCGTGAGTGAAGAAGTATTTCGGTATGTAAAGCTCTATCAGCAGGGAAGATAATGACAGTACCTGACTAAGAAGCCCCGGCTAACTACGTGCCAGCAGCCGCGGTAATACGTAGGGGGCAAGCGTTATCCGGATTTACTGGGTGTAAAGGGAGCGCAGACGGAATGGCAAGTCTGAAGTGAAATCCCGCGGCTTAACCGCGGAATTGCTTTGGAAACTGTCAGTCTAGAGTACTGGAGGGGTAAGCGGAATTCCTGGTGTAGCGGTGAAATGCGTAGATATCAGGAAGAACACCAGAGGCGAAGGCGACTTACTGGACAGCAACTGACGTTGAGGCTCGAAAGCGTGGGTAGCAAACAGGATTAGATACCCTGGTAGTCCACGCAGTAAACGATGAATACTAGGTGTCGGCAGGCGAAGCCTGCCGGTGCCGCCGCAAACGCATTAAGTATTCCACCTGGGGAGTACGTTCGCAAGAATGAAACTCAAAGGAATTGACGGGGACCCGCACAAGCGGTGGAGCATGTGGTTTAATTCGAAGCAACGCGAAGAACCTTACCAAGTCTTGACATCCCGATGACGGAAACTTAACCGTTTCTTCTCTTCGGAGCATCGGAGACAGGTGGTGCATGGTTGTCGTCAGCTCGTGTCGTGAGATGTTGGGTTAAGTCCCGCAACGAGCGCAACCCTTATTGTCAGTAGCCAGCATTGAGTTGGGCACTCTGACGAGACTGCCAGGGATAACCTGGAGGAAGGCGGGGATGACGTCAAATCATCATGCCCCTTATGACTTGGGCCACACACGTGCTACAATGGCGTAAACAAAGAGAAGCAAAACCGCGAGGTCAAGCGAATCTCAAAAATAACGTCTCAGTTCGGATTGTAGTCTGCAACTCGACTACATGAAGCTGGAATCGCTAGTAATCGCAGATCAGAATGCTGCGGTGAATACGTTCCCGGGTCTTGTACACACCGCCCGTCACACCATGGGAGTTGGTAATGCCCGAAATCAGTGTTTCAAAAACGGAAGCTGCTGAAGGCAGGACTAATAACTGGGGTGAAGTCGTAACAAGGTATCCCTACGAGAACGTGGGGATGGATCACCTCCTTTCTAAGGATAAAAGTAAGGGTCTGTGTGTT
>NZ_JBQHUZ010000027.1:0-1243 GCF_052064775.1 Oribacterium sp. HCP28S3_H8
GGTGCGTGCACCGCGGGGTTAAGGACTGCATTTAGTTTCCGGAAGCGAGCAGAACACGATGGAAAGCGTGATCATAGAGGGTGAAAATCCCGTACGCGAAACGGAAGGAAATGAGCAGGATCCAGAGTACTGTCAGACACGTGGAACCTGGCAGGAAGTCGGGGGGACCACCCCCCAAGGCTAAATACTTCTTAGTGACCGATAGCGATGAGTACTGTGAAGGAAAGGTGAAAAGGACCCCGGGAGGGGAGTGAAAAAGAACCTGAAACCCTGTGTTTACAAGCTGTGGAACACCGCAAGGTGAACCGCGTACTTTTTGTAGAACGGTCCGGCGAGTTATATATACTGGCAAGGTTAAGGATTTAAGATCCGGAGCCGAAGCGAGAGCAAGTCTGAAAAGGGCGTCAAGTCAGTAAGTATAGACCCGAAACCGGGTGACCTATCCATGTCCAGGATGAAGCTGAAGTAAAATTTGGTGGAGGTCCGAACGCACATCTGTTGAAAAAGGTGGCGATGAGGTGTGGATAGCGGAGAAATTCCAATCGAACCCGGAGATAGCTGGTTCTCCTCGAAATAGCTTTAGGGCTAGCCTCATGGTAAAGTCTTACGCAGGTAGAGCACTGAATTGTTGCGGGGGCGTCAAAGCCTACCAAGACATATCAAACTTCGAATGGCGTGAAGATATACATGGGAGTCAGACTGCGCGATATAAATTGCATAGTCAAAAGGGAAACAGCCCAGATCTACAGCTAAGGTCCCAAAGTGCGTGTTAAGTGGTAAAGGATGTGGGATTTCATAGACAACTAGGATGTTGGCTTAGAAGCAGCCACACATTCAAAGAGTGCGTAATAGCTCACTAGTCGAGAGGTCCTGCGCCGAAAATTAACGGGGCTCAAACACGACACCGAAGCTTAGGGATTGCCGTACGGCAATCGGTAGAGGAGCATTGAAGCTTCATAGAAGCGGTACTGAAAAGAACCGTGGAGGAGCTTGAAGAGAGAATGCCGGAATGAGTAGCGAGATGGAGGTGGGAATCCTCCAGGCCGAATATCTAAGGTTTCCAGGGTAAAGCTGATCTTCCCTGGGTAAGTCGGGGCCTAAGGCGAGGCTGAGAAGCGTAGCCGATGGACAGCTGGTTTAGATTCCAGCACCTTGTAATATCAGAAATGTGGGGACACATGGGAAATGTCCGAGCCGGGAATGAAAAGACCGGTACAAGCGGAGCAGCGGACTGTCAGGAAAA
>NZ_JBQHUZ010000028.1:0-1053 GCF_052064775.1 Oribacterium sp. HCP28S3_H8
AACAGTCATGAACATTCAGATTTTCGGCACGAAGAAGAGTGCGGATACAAGAAAAGCGGAGCGTTTTTTCAAGGAGCGGGGAATTAAGTTTCAGGCGATTGACCTTGCACAGAAGGGCTTCAGTAAAGGAGAACTGACCTCAATCCTGCAGGCAGTAGGCGGGATGGACGATCTCCTGGATGAGAAGACGAAGGACCGGGAGGCTTATCTCCTGATTAAGTACCTGGCAGACGAGGATAAGTTCGATAAGGTTCTGGAGCACCCGCTGGTGGTGAAGCAGCCGGTGGTCCGGAATGGCCGGCAGGCTACGGTTGGCTACCAGCCGGAAGTTTGGAAGAACTGGGAGTAAGCATATGGTCAGAGAGATTATGAAGGATGTCTTCTTCCTCGCACAGAAATCAGACCCGGCGACGAAAGCTGATCTGCAGGTCGCCCGTGATCTACTGGATACACTGAAGGCGCATACAGATGAGTGCGTCGGAATGGCGGCTAACATGATCGGCGTGAAGAAGCGGATCATTGTCGTCAATATGGGGCTTATGAACGTGGCAATGCTGAATCCGGTCATTTTGAAGAAGAGTGGACCATTCGAAACAGAAGAGGGCTGCCTTTCTCTGACAGGAACACGGAAGACAAAGAGGTTCCGTGAAATTGAGCTGGAATACCAGGATCAGGACATGAAGAAGCATGTTCAGAAATTTACTGGCTGGACCGCGCAGATCATCCAGCATGAGTGCGATCATCTGGAGGGGATTATCATATGACCTCGACGAATCCGATAGACGAATATATTGAAAGACAGGATCCGGCGCGAAAAGACAATCTGTGTGCCGTGCGGGATGCGATCCGGAAGGAGCTTCCCGGAGCAGAAGAGCGGATTTCTTGGTCAATGCCTACATGGTGGAAGGGGCATAACCTCATCCATTTCGCGGCGGCAAAGAAGCATATCGGCATCTATCCGGGACCTGGGGCAGTGGAGCATTTTGCGGACCAATTCACGAAACGCGGCCTGAAATTCAGCAAGGGCGCGGTTCAGGTTCCATATGGGGAGAA
>NZ_JBQHUZ010000029.1:0-1002 GCF_052064775.1 Oribacterium sp. HCP28S3_H8
AGCGGAAGTCCGCCGGCGTGCTGACCGGACTGTAATAAAGCCCGTATTCAAAGCAAATCTTACAGTCCGTTACGTTCCAGCCGAACAAGCCCTGCTCCAGCCCGTAACGGATACCATCCCTGACAGCGTTTTGAAAACTCTGGTTCAAGTATCCCAGCGAAACCCGGCTCTCGTATTGTACACCGGAGCCAAGCGGGAGTGGTGTAACAGACAGTCCGATGGATGCCCAAAACGGGTTGGGCGGCACCTCGATATGGATGGTGTGGCTGGCTGCTTTGAGCGGCCGCTCCATATAAATGACGGTGGGTTCCTTTACCACTGTTTCAAGCTTGTATTTTTCCGACAGCAAAGCGGAAACAACCTCCAACTGCACCCGGCCCAAAAAAGAAAGAATGATCTCATGGGTGATGGAATCCACCTCGCAGCGCAAAAGCGGGTCAGTATCCGCAAGTTGCGTAAGAGCGTCCAGCAGCCGTTCTCTTTGCGCTGCCGTTTTCGGCGCAATCGACGTCCGCAGCATGGGGAGGGGGTCCTCACGCCACCTTTTACGAGGGAGCCGGGTTGGGTCCCCTAATACATCGTTTAACCTCACGCTGTCGCTGGGAAGGATAACAATTTCACCCGGATAAGCGGTGTCTGTCCGAACAATTTCCCCTTTGGATGGAATACGCATCTCTGTGATTTTCAGCTTTTCTCTCCCGGCCAGGGCCACCGTATCCCGCAGGCGCAGCGTTCCGCTGTATAGCCGTAGATAGACACGCCGCTGGCCGCAATCTGTATACTCCACCTTGAAAACGCTGCCGCATAGGGCGGCGCTCCCCTGTTCCCCAATCGGTTGGAACAGCCCTGTCACCGCATCCATCAACGGTTGAATGCCAAGGCCCTTTTTGGCGCTGCCATAATAGACCGGGAACAGGGAGGCGTCTTGAACCCGCCGCTGTTCCTCCCGCACAAGTTTTTCCCGGCTGATTGGTTCTCCTGCGATATACTTTTCCAATAATT
>NZ_JBQHUZ010000030.1:0-952 GCF_052064775.1 Oribacterium sp. HCP28S3_H8
GCTGCTGAAGGCAGGACTAATAACTGGGGTGAAGTCGTAACAAGGTATCCCTACGAGAACGTGGGGATGGATCACCTCCTTTCTAAGGATAAAAGTAAGGGTCTGTGTGTTGTTTAATCATGAATTTATATACCGTATTTAAAATTTAACTGATTTACCTGGTGTTGATGCGGTTGTGGGTAACACCCGTTCCCATCCCGAACACGACGGTTAAGACGCAATCGGCCGAAAATACTACATTGGTAACGATGTGGGAACATAGGTGGATGCCAGGTATTATGGGGGTATAGCTCAGTTGGGAGAGCACCTGCCTTGCAAGCAGGGGGTCAAGGGTTCGAATCCCTTTATCTCCACTCACAGTTCGTTGAACTGTGGAATGAACATTGATAACTGAATATCTGAAAGAAACATTTTATTATTCTATACGAAATAGAGTAAGACATCCGAGGATGGAACATGCAAATGTTCCAAATCTAAAAACAAAACCAGGAATTACCGTAAAGGTAAGATCCAGAAACCAGGTCCTCCAACGCTATGGGGGACGGTGAGAGCAAACTCACTTAATTGGTTAAGCATTAAGAGCATAGGGTGGATGCCTAGGCACTAAGAGCCGACGAAAGACGTGATAAGCTGCGATAAGCAACGGGGATTGGCACATACGATTTGATCCGTTGATTTCTGAATGGGGAAACCCGCGTGAGGATACCTCACGCAGTTGTACGTAAATACATAGCGTGCAGCAGGGAACCCGGTGAACTGAAACATCTAAGTAGCCGGAGGAAAAGAAAGAAAACTCGATACCGAAAGTAGCGGCGAGCGAAATCGGCAGAGCCCAAACCGTGGTGCGTGCACCGCGGGGTTAAGGACTGCATTTAGTTTCCGGAAGCGAGCAGAACACGATGGAAAGCGTGATCATAGAGGGTGAAAATCCCGTACGCGAAACGGAAGGAAA
>NZ_JBQHUZ010000031.1:0-704 GCF_052064775.1 Oribacterium sp. HCP28S3_H8
TCTCAATTGTAATCCGAGATTCCATACCCACTATCTCGGATGAGTATTACAAGTTAATAATTATAGGCGTAAGAGAGGGGTATGGATTCTCTCTTACAAACATGCGAGACCAACTGGAAGGTTGGTCTCATTTTTGTTATGCTTTGATTTCTGGCGGTTGGAAAGGAGCTACCATGTCAAAGTTTTTATCATATGAAGATCGTTTGATCATAGCCCAGCGACTCCAGGAGAGTGCCTCCTTCGGAGAGATTGGTAAAGAACTGGGACGTGATCGCACAACCATTGCGAAGGAGGTAAAAAAGTATTCTTACGACAAGAAGAGCGGTCGTCCCGGCTATCCATATAACCCGTGTAAGTTCCGCGTTTCATGTAAGGCCAAGAAAATATGTGGATCAAGATGTACTCATGAATCGGCATACAAATGTAGCATCTGTTCCGAGTGCACCGTACACTGTCCTGATTTTGAGGAAGACATCTGTTCTGTTAAGAGTAAACCTCCCTATGTTTGCAATGGATGCAGAGAACTTCCAAAATGTACACTCTTAAAGCGTATCTATGATCCGGCTGATGCCCATGAAATGGCTCATAAAAGCATTTCTGAATCCAGAACAGGAATCCTGTTAAATGAGGATGATATAGCCAGGATCAATGGTATAATCAGTCCTTTGGTTCGCAACGGGCAGTCACTGCATCAAGTTTACCTG
>NZ_JBQHUZ010000032.1:0-679 GCF_052064775.1 Oribacterium sp. HCP28S3_H8
ATCATGTGGATGATCTGATGTGCAGTGAAAAAACACTGTACAATTACGTTGATGCTCAGCTTTTTGATATCAGAAACATTGATCTGCCCCGCAAGGTCAAGTATCGACCTCGGTACAAACAGCCTGAATTCAAGGTGGACAGAGGCTGCAGGATAGGAAGGAATTATTCCGATTTTAAAAAGTTCCTTGAGGAGAACCCTGAAACAACCATTGTCCAGATGGATACCGTGATAGGACGCGTTGGCGGTAAATGTCTGCTCACAATACATTTCGTGGAGACAAGTCTTATGCTGGCGTTCCTTCGCGAAGCAAATACATCCGGTTCTGTCATACGCATTTTCAATGCCATTGATGAAGTCCTTGGATCAAAAACGTTTAACAGGCTTTTTCCTGTAATCCTTACGGATAACGGGAGTGAATTTTCAAATCCCAAAGAACTTGAGTATCGGGAAAAGTATCCTTATACGAGGACGAAGGTATTTTACTGCGATCCCAGTTCTCCTTATCAGAAAGGTGCCTGTGAAGTGAACCATGAGCTGATCCGTCGGATTCTTCCGAAGGGAAGCAGTTTTGATGATCTTACACAGGAAGATATCTTTCTGATGATGAACCATATCAACTCGTACAAAAGAAAAAAGCTGAACAACCGTAGCCCATACGACGCGTTCAGCTTTTATTA
>NZ_JBQHUZ010000033.1:0-630 GCF_052064775.1 Oribacterium sp. HCP28S3_H8
TTCTCCTCCCAGATTTTTTTACTTTCCTCTGTTCCCATGTTCTCTCCCACTCCCCAAATTTGCTTTTTTGCTTCCATTAAATCTTCCTTACTATATTCCATTGTTACCCTCCATAACTTCTGATTGTTGCCGTCTTGACGATTATGTATCTTTACATTACCTTCTGAAACATATGGCGCACCTTGTCCAGGCGGCTGTTTGGACGGCGGGGCTGGATGACCGGCTGACCGACAGCGGCCTGATATCCTTTCAGCTCTGTAAGGCATACGCTCCGCCCGTTGGTGTAAAAGGCCAGATCAGTACGGTATGCCTGTATACAGCGGGCGGGAATCTCGCCAGTAAAGACAACTTCATCCTTTTTTACCTGGGCCGTTTCGATGGTGGCACAGTATTTCGGTGCATCATGATAAGCCCTGGAAAGGTATTCCTGGGGCGCATAGAGGATGAAGGAGAGATAAGGTTCCAGCAGCTGCGTCCCCGATTCCTTCAATGCCTGTTCCAATACAATCGGGGCCAATAAGCGGAAGTCCGCCGGCGTGCTGACCGGACTGTAATAAAGCCCGTATTCAAAGCAAATCTTACAGTCCGTTACGTTCCAGCCGAACAAGCCCTGCTCCAGCCCGTAACGGA
>NZ_JBQHUZ010000034.1:0-630 GCF_052064775.1 Oribacterium sp. HCP28S3_H8
TCCGTTACGGGCTGGAGCAGGGCTTGTTCGGCTGGAACGTAACGGACTGTAAGATTTGCTTTGAATACGGGCTTTATTACAGTCCGGTCAGCACGCCGGCGGACTTCCGCTCATTGGCCCCGATTGTATTGGAACAGGCATTGAAGGAATCAGGGACGCAACTGCTGGAACCTTATCTCTCCTTCACCCTCTATGCGCCCCGGGAATATCTTTCCAGGGCTTATCATGATGCACCGAAATACTGTGCCACCATCGAAACGGTCCAGGAAAAAAAGGATGAAGTTGTCTTTACTGGCGAGATTCCCGCCCGCTGTATACAGGCATACCGTACTGATCTGGCCTTTTACACCAACGGGCAGAGCGTATGCCTTACAGAACTGAAAGGGTATCAGGCCGCTGTCGGCAAGCCAGTCATCCAGCCCCGCCGTCCAAACAGCCGCCTGGACAAGGTGCGCCATATGTTTCAGAAGGTAATGTAAAGATACATAATCGTCAAGACGGCAACAATCAGAAGTTATTGAGGGTAACAATGGAATATAGTAAGGAAGATTTAATGGAAGCAAAAAAGCAAATTTGGGGAGTGGGAGAGAACATGGGAACAGAGGAAAGTAAAAAAATCTGGGAGGAGAA
>NZ_JBQHUZ010000035.1:0-624 GCF_052064775.1 Oribacterium sp. HCP28S3_H8
TGTGCAAGGTCAATCGCCTGAAACTTAATTCCCCGCTCCTTGAAAAAACGCTCCGCTTTTCTTGTATCCGCACTCTTCTTCGTGCCGAAAATCTGAATGTTCATGACTGTTTCCCCTTTTTCATAGCAGTCCGAGTTCCTGAACTGCCAGCCAGTTTCAGAATCACCTTCTCCGCTGCCTCCGGATAGAACTCCTTCACCCTGTCCACGATCTTCCGCAGGGAATCCTTCGGCTCCTCACTGTATGCCGCCGTCACCTGCTCTCTTCCGAAAATATGCTCCGGCGTCGCCAGCACTACGATAGCCCAGCCGTAGGATTTGTCCTCTCTTGTGATAGTGATCCCCCACAAACTGCGTGACCGGCTTCAGATGATATCCGCGGTTAAGGAGATATCTTACCTCTGTGCCTGCTTTTCTGAGAAACAACACAGACTCTGCAGAAAACTGCCTCTCGTCTTCCGGCGCAAAGCCGCGCCGGACATTCTTTTTCACTTCATTGTTGTTACTAATCATGACCTATATTCAAAATTCTTAGATCTGGTCGAGCCGAACATAATGTCCGCAATCGCATCGAATATAGAGTCCATATCTTCCCAAAGAAGCATGGATGTAACAATGGTGCTCC
>NZ_JBQHUZ010000036.1:0-541 GCF_052064775.1 Oribacterium sp. HCP28S3_H8
GAGGGTAACAATGGAATATAGTAAGGAAGATTTAATGGAAGCAAAAAAGCAAATTTGGGGAGTGGGAGAGAACATGGGAACAGAGGAAAGTAAAAAAATCTGGGAGGAGAACGCACAATTTTGGGATAATGCAATGGGTGACGAATCTAATGAATTTCACAGAGAGGTAGTGCGTCCCAAAGTAACGGAACTTCTATCTCCTAATCCTGCGGATTACATTTTGGATATTGCGTGTGGCAATGGAAATTATTCTTCGTATCTTGCACAAAGAGGCGCTTCGGTTGTCGCTTTTGATTACAGCAAAAAAATGATAGAATTGGCTAAAAGACGGCAATCACAATATGCAAAACAAATTGAATTTTGTGTGGCGGATGCGACCGATAGAAAAAGTATATTAGAATTAAAAAGAAATCGAGCCTTTACGAAAGCAGTTTCTAATATGGCAATTATGGATATTACGGATATTGAACCACTTCTTATGGCTGTTTATGAACTGTTGCAGGAAAGCGGAATTTTTGTCTTTGCAACGCAACACCCTTGT
>NZ_JBQHUZ010000037.1:0-531 GCF_052064775.1 Oribacterium sp. HCP28S3_H8
TTTCCCACAATGCTTATCTTTTGGTCTTTGGTTCGGAATAGTGTAGTGCTGGCGGTCTATCTCTTGTTTTCGGTTGCTTGCTTCCTTACCGTACATGAGCATTCGCGCCGGATAGCGATAGGTAATCCCTTGAAGTTATCTCAGGATTTTCCCCCGCTCCACACCGTGCGTGCGGCTTTCGCCGCACACGGCGTTCCATCGAATTCAGTAGTTTTGGGACATGAAGCACACAACTTACACACTTCGTTACAGCATTTCATTCAAAGAATAATGGGTGGCATTTCTGCCAATGCACGAAGCTTATTAAGTTTTACAAGTTGCTTTTGTTCAAGATTAAGGAATTTCAGGAGTCTCTCGACTGTTGGGTCTTGTGTTGCATGGATTATGGTATGCACATCCTTCTTAATCAAAATCAGGTTTGCATATTCATCGGTTCCACCTTTGCTGACCGGCAGCTTATGGTGACAGTGGATGTCATGAGGAGCCATTGTCTCCCCAGTGACAGCACATTTGCCGTACTGCGCCGCATAC
>NZ_JBQHUZ010000038.1:0-463 GCF_052064775.1 Oribacterium sp. HCP28S3_H8
AGATACCGTCAATATTTTTGCGCAAATTTAGTTTTAACCGATATTCTCTGATTAAAAATCAGAGCCTACACAATTAGTACCTTGATAAATTCATTTAGCCCACATCAGTTAAACTTTCCCGCTCAATGAGCATGGAAGTCAGGTGTTCCATGTTGAGATACCGCTTGGTCCCCCATTCGGAACTTGCAACATGGCGAAGACGTGCACATACAAGCATCAAAGCTGATTCACCATCAGGAAATGTACCTACAACCTTGGTGCGACGCTTAATCTCTCGATTAAGCCGTTCCAGCGTATTGTTGGTCCGGATTCTGGTCCAATGTTCAGTAGGAAACTCCATATAGGTCAGGGTTTCATGAACTGATTCCTCTACCTTTTGAGCTGCTTTTGATAGTTTCATTTTTTTGAGTTTGGCAGCTACCGCCTTTGCTTTTTCAAGAGCTGCATTCTTGTCCTCCTGTGC
>NZ_JBQHUZ010000039.1:0-421 GCF_052064775.1 Oribacterium sp. HCP28S3_H8
GATTGCACAGTGTATGCGGCTGGTGCAGGTACAGCACCTGTATCATGTCGTTGATCTTGACATCAAAGGATTCTTCGACAACATCAACCATACAAAACTGATTCGTCAGATCTGGGCATTGGGAATCCGTGACAAAAAGCTGATATGCATCATTAAGGAAATGCTGAAAGCGCCGGTCATTATGCCAAACGGTGAAAAGGTCTATCCGACCAAGGGAACACCACAGGGCGGAATCCTGTCACCGCTACTTGCAAATATCGTATTGAATGAACTGGACTGGTGGGTTGCTTCCCAATGGGAAGAAATGCCGACCAAAACAGAATTCAAGATAAGAGAAAATGCGAGTGGCACAAAGATCAAGAGCCATTCTTACAGAGCTTTGCGCAGAAGCAGACTGAAAGAAATGCACGCGGTCAGATAC
>NZ_JBQHUZ010000040.1:0-406 GCF_052064775.1 Oribacterium sp. HCP28S3_H8
CTAAAACTGATGTGATACAATGATTTAATCCAGAAAAGGAGTAAAAAATATGCGGCAAGGTATTCTTAAATAAAACTATAATCAAATAGTGGGAACAAAGGATTATGATAGTCCCTTTTGTAGGGGCTTAGTTTTTTGTACCCAATTTAAGAATACTTTTGCCTTATCAATTTTGACATATCCCCAAAAACAGCACTCACAAACAGGTGTATGCTGTATATGTGTATGTCCGCAAATTATCATCCCCAGTGGTAAAAGTATTTTACTGCTGGGGATTTTTATGCCCTTCGGGGCAGTAAAGGGAGGACAATCACATGAAAATAATCAATATTGGAATTCTTGCCCATGTAGACGCTGGAAAGACGACCTTGACGGAGAGCCTGCTATATGCCAGCGGAGCCATTTC
>NZ_JBQHUZ010000041.1:0-358 GCF_052064775.1 Oribacterium sp. HCP28S3_H8
TGTCTGGTGCTGATGCGGCTATGGGTAACACCCGTTCCCATCCCGAACACGACGGTTAAGACGTAGCCGGCCGAAAATACTACATTGGTAACGATGTGGGAACATAGGTGGGTGCCAGACATTATGATAAATTTATTACGATCTGTGAGGAACACGATGGATTCATGATCCATGATCGTAACTGTGGAAATCATAAAACATGATTTTCACTTCGTACCTTGAAAATTGCATACTGCGAAATAAATACATTATTCTATACGAAATAGAGTAAGACATCCGAGGATGGAACATGCAAATGTTCCAAATCTAAAAACAAAACCAGGAATTACCGTAAAGGTAAGATCCAGAAACCAGGTCC
>NZ_JBQHUZ010000042.1:0-354 GCF_052064775.1 Oribacterium sp. HCP28S3_H8
GCCGAAGGCCTAAAGGAAGACTTTGAAAGTTGGAAAAACTTTCTTGTCTGGCTAAAAGAAAGAGGTCTGCATGGCGTAAAACTAGTTATCGGTGATAAAGCTTTAGGTATGGTCGAGTCTATTGGACAAGTTTTTCCTGATGCTAAATATCAAAGATGTACAGTACACTTCTACCGTAATGTCTTTTCTGTAACGCCGAAGCAACGCATCAAAGAAGTGACCAAGATGCTGAAGGCCATCCATGCACAGGAGGACAAGAATGCAGCTCTTGAAAAAGCAAAGGCGGTAGCTGCCAAACTCAAAAAAATGAAACTATCAAAAGCAGCTCAAAAGGTAGAGGAATCAGTTCATGAA
>NZ_JBQHUZ010000043.1:0-344 GCF_052064775.1 Oribacterium sp. HCP28S3_H8
CCACCTATGTTCCCACATCGTTACCAATGTAGTATTTTCGGCCGGCTACGTCTTAACCGTCGTGTTCGGGATGGGAACGGGTGTTACCCATAGCCGCATCAGCACCAGACAGTGGGACCAAGTGGACTCGAACCACCGACCTCACGCTTATCAGGCGTGCGCTCTAACCAGCTGAGCTATGGTCCCATGTCTTTTTATCTAATTACTACTATTTAATTATCAGAACCGATCGAATCAAGAATCGAATAACACACAGACCCTTACTTTTATCCTTAGAAAGGAGGTGATCCATCCCCACGTTCTCGTAGGGATACCTTGTTACGACTTCACCCCAGTTATTAGTC
>NZ_JBQHUZ010000044.1:0-320 GCF_052064775.1 Oribacterium sp. HCP28S3_H8
TTTTGATGATCTTACACAGGAAGATATCTTTCTGATGATGAACCATATCAACTCGTACAAAAGAAAAAAGCTGAACAACCGTAGCCCATACGACGCGTTCAGCTTTTATTACGGAGAAGAACTGCTTAAAAAACTCGGATGTTCACCGGTTGCCGCCGAGAACATCGTATTAAAGCCGAAGCTTCTCAAAAAGTAACAGAAAAACTTGCTTAAGCCGCCAGAGGAACCAACTTCAAACTATCCACACAGGGATGGATTCTCCGAATACAAAAATTTCGAGAGGGAATTGATCTCTGGTTTCTTATACACTTTTTTCTGCT
>NZ_JBQHUZ010000045.1:0-300 GCF_052064775.1 Oribacterium sp. HCP28S3_H8
CAGATCGCCTTTCAGCCTGTTTCTGAGCTGTTTGTTAATACTGAAGGCAAGCTTTCCGAAGTCATGAGATACTTCTGTAGCAATACAGTAGTATTCGTGAAGTCCTGCAACGACAGAATTGTATTTCTGTAACTGCATGAACTGTGCTTCTTCTGACGAATGAGCCAGCTTCTTCACTTCTTCGGATAACTTTTCATGCGCCTTTTTGTACGCCTTATCGCTCATATGAGACCGAATGACATATTTCCTGCCCTTTTTACGAACTTTCAGCTTGAATCCGAGAAATTCAGAATACTGCCG